>JAGXBI010000006.1 GCA_018971155.1 Burkholderiales bacterium | reverse complement strand
TGCAGAGTCCAGCGGCCATCGAGACGGTCGAGCCTTACGTGGGTTGCGCCGTCGGTGTATGCGACCTCGCGCAGATGTGCTCCGTCGGCCAGCGTGCCGCCCTCCCATTGCCCGGCCAGCTTGCCATCGAGAACGACCACGGCGGCCTGCCAGAGCCAGCGGGAACCGCGCTCGGTATGCGCCGCCAGGAGGCCCGCGCCGGCCAGTCCAACCACCAGTACCAGCGGCGCGACGACCAGCCACGCGAGCACCCGCGGCCAGCGCCGGCGGCGCGGGGGCGGCGGCGGTGCTGGTGCGGCCGCGGCGGCAGGGTGGGTGTGTTGATCCGTCATGCGTCAGAACGCCACGCCAAGAGAAATATTGGGCCGGAACTGGTGTCGCTCGATACCATATCCCAGATCCAGATTGACCGGCCCCACCGGGCTGCGCCACCGGACGCCGAAGCCGACGCCGTTATAGATTTTCGCGCCCTGCAGCGTGTCGCTGGCGGTGCCGAGATCCCAGAAGATTGCGCCGCCCCACTGGTGGCTAAGCCAATGCTGGTACTCGATACTGCCGGTCGCCAGGTATTTGGCCGGCAGCACCGAGCCGCCCTGGTTCAGGCCGATGCTCTGGTAGCCATAGCCGCGGATCGAATCGTTGCCGCCGGCGCGAAACAGCAGCGACGCCGGAATGCGGTCGTTGCTGCCATGCGTGAGGACGGCGCCGAACTCGGTGCGCAAGATCATCAGATCGCGCTGGCCGATCGGCACGTACTGGCGGATGCGGCCATACACACGCCCGAAACTCTGGTCGCTGAGCATCCCTTTGACACCAAAGCCGATCTGCGTCGAGATGATATTGCCGCGCCGCGGAAAGATCGGATCGTCGACGTTACGCCGGGTCCAGGCGAAACCCGGCACCAGCGCGTGGTTCAGGAAGCGCGGGCCGGTATCGGGCCGCAGTTCGTCGCGATAGAAATCGAGTGTATAGGCCCAATCGTATTTGTCGAGCGTGCGCGCGCGTTTTAGCCCGACTTGCAGGCTGCGCTGGTCGACCCCTTCGACCGTGGTCCGGTTGAACGACGTGGAGATGCTGTTGACGTAGGCCTTTGCATCGGGCGGCATCGCCAGGCTCACCAGACCGTATTGGCGCTGTTGCTCGAGGTTGGCCTGGCTGCTGAAAACCCAGGCCCGGCCGAAGACGTTGTTGTAGCCGTAGCGCCCCAGCACATGCGCACCGGTGTCGGAGGCGTAACCGACCCCAGCCTGCACACGCTGCGTGGGAAATTCCGTGACCTTGACGTTGACCGGCGCAAGCGAGGCCTGCGCCGGGTCGCTCGGCACGTCGATAATCACATTGGAGAAATACGGCGTGTTCTGGATCTGCCGCTGCAGCTCGAGCAGGCGATCGACGCTGTAAGGCTCGCCCTCGTGAAGCGGATTGACATGTTCAACGATGCTGGCCGGATAGCGCCGGGTACCGGTCACATGCAATTTGCCCAGCGTGAACGGCGGACCGCTGTCGTACTCCGCGTCGAGCTCGGCACGATGCTCGTCCGGCTCGATGCGCGCCTGGGAAAAAGTCAGCCTGGCCGCGTGATAACGATAGCGCTGCAGCGCATACAGCGTGTCGTCCTTGGCCTTGCTCCAATCGTCTTGCCGAAACGGCTGACCGACCGGCATGCCCCATTTGCTCTCCAGCGTCGCCACGCGGCCCGGCTCCTGCGTCGCGATCGGCCCGGTGAACCGCAACAGCACGTCGCTCACCCGCGTGCGCTCGCCCGGGCTCACCTCGATGTGCACCACCTGGAGCGCACCGGCCTTCTCCACGCGGGCGCGCGTGACCGGAGAAAAATAGCCTTCGGTGGCCGCCAACTGCGACACTTGCTCGCCAACGGTCGCCAGCAGGTAGTCGAATTGCTCCTTGCCCAGATCGGTCCGCTGCTCGAACCGGACCAGATCCAGATGCGCTTTGAGCAGGCCGGCGAGGGGCGCCGGCGCATCGATCTCGACCCGGTAAGCGACGTTGGCGGCGGCCGCGGCGGGCATCGGCGCGCACAGCGCGAACGCCAGCACCACCGCACGGATCAGGGCGCGCCACGGCCCGCTGGCTTCGATTCGGCCCGTCTTGCCGGTTTGCGTTGGTACCGTCAAAAATCTGTCCTCTGCCTTGGTGCCTTGCAAAACAGGTATTTGACCATATCCGGCGGCCGCTGGGCGCGCCAAACCGCCGCGAACCCTCCCGGCGGCGGCCAAACCGCCGGAGCGCGCACCGTTTGCGGTAGAATTGACGGCATTTCCTTCCCACACCGGCCGATCATGTACGAGTCCGATATCACCCGCTTTATCAAAGAATTGAAACAAGCCAAACCGACCCTGGAAGAAGAGCAACGCAAGGGCCGCGCTCTGCTGTGGGACAAGCAGCCGATCGATCTCGAGGAACGCGCGCGGCAGAACGCTTCGCGCGTGCCGCAGCAGCCGTACGTTTATCAGTCGGAATAATTTCGTCATGAGCACCGCCGAGCCGCCGCACACCGTCGGCCCACCCGAGGCGGCCCTGGCCGATGCCCAGAAATTGCAGGATCCGACACCCGGCCAGGACAGCACGCCCAATGTCGTCGACGGCGTCGCATTCGCGCGCCTGTATGGCGAGCCCCTGTTCGCGCTGCCGCAGGATCTGTACATCCCGCCCGATGCGCTGGAGATTTTCCTCGAAGCCTTCGAAGGCCCGCTGGATCTGCTGCTCTATCTGATTCGCAAGCAGAATTTCAATGTGCTCGACATCCCGATGGCGCAGGTGACCAACCAGTACCTGCTTTACGTCGAGCAGATTCGCGCGACCAACCTCGAGTTGGCATCCGAATACCTGCTGATGGCGGCCATGCTGATCGAAATCAAGTCGCGCATGCTGCTGCCGGTCAGGAAAGCCGATACCGGCGAAGAAGCCGAGGACCCACGCGCGGAACTGGTGCGGCGCCTGCTCGAATACGAACAGATGAAACTGGCGGCACAGCAACTCGATGCCTTGCCGGTACTGGGGCGGGACTTCCTGCGCGCCAACGTATATATCGAGCAAAGTCTGGCACCGCGCTGGCCGGAGGTCGATACGAACGATTTGCGCGCCGCCTGGGCCGACGTGATCAAGCGGGCCCGGCTGGTGCAGCACCACAAGATTTCCCGCGAGGAGCTCTCGGTTCGCGAACACATGAGCCAGATCCTGCGCCGCCTGCAGGATGCCCGTTTCATGGAGTTCACGGAGCTGTTCGACGTCGCACGCGGCGTGCCGGTCGTCGTGGTCAATTTCATCGCCATGCTCGAGCTCTCGCGCGAATCCCTGGTGGAAATCACCCAGGCGGAGCCCTACGCACCCATCTACGTGCGACTGGCCTACTCGCCGAACTGACGCGCCCGGCGAGACGGCCACCCCGGCTCGCTGCACGGCAGGCGGATTTTCCACTACAATCGCGCGGGTCACCCGCGTTGCAAGCCGTGTCCCGCATGATTCGCGAGTGGCTCGCTGAAGCCGCTCACCCAAGGCGTCTCGCCCCCTACTTCACGGATTTTCCATGAAAGTTATCCATTCGATACAGGAACTGCGCGATCAAATGCGTGGCCAGAATCGCGCCGCTTTTGTCCCGACCATGGGATTTCTGCATGAAGGGCATCTGTCGCTGATGCGTCTGGCACGCCAACACGGCGATCCGGTGGTCGCCAGCATCTTCGTGAACCGCCTGCAGTTCGGGCCGAATGAAGACTTCGACAAATATCCGCGTACCCTGAGCGAGGACGCGGAGAAACTGCAGCGCGAAAACGTCTATGTCCTGTTCGCGCCGGACGAAAAGGTCATGTATCCGGAACCGCAGGAATATCGGGTCGAGCCGCCGCACGATCTGGGCGACATCCTCGAGGGCGAATTTCGCCCGGGCTTCTTCAAGGGCGTTTGCACCGTCGTCATGAAGCTGCTGTCGTGCGTGCAGCCACGGGTTGCGGTGTTCGGCAAGAAGGATTACCAGCAACTGATGATCGTGCGTCGCATGTGCCAGCAATTCGCGCTGCCTGTCGATATCGTCGCCGCCGAAACCGTGCGCGACACCGATGGCCTGGCGCTGTCCTCGCGCAACGTGTACCTGAGTGCCGACGAGCGCGCCGAGGCTCCGATGCTGTATCGAACGCTGCATCACGTGAGCGACGCCGTGAAAGAGGGCCGTACCGATTACGCTGCGCTCGAGGAGCAAGCCATGGCGTCGTTGACCGAACGCGGCTGGCGGCCCGACTACGTGGCAATCCGCCGGCGCGCCAACCTGCAGCGCCCCGACGCCGGCCCGGCGCCGGCCGACTCGCTGGTGGTACTGGCCGCCGCGCGGCTCGGTCAGACGCGACTGATCGACAACCTGGAAATCTGAACTCATTTTTTGTCTGGAGGCTGCGATGATCCGCACCATGCTCAAATCGAAAATTCACCGCGCCACGGTGACGCACTGCGAACTGCATTACGAAGGCTCGTGTGCGATCGACGAAAATCTGCTCGAGGCGTCCGGCCTGGTGGAAAACGAGCAGATCGACATTTTCAACGTCAATAACGGCGAGCGCTTTACCACCTATGCGATTCGCGGCGAACGCGGCAGCGGCATGATCTCGCTCAATGGCGCGGCCGCGCGCCGGGCGCAGCTGGGCGACGTAGTGATCATCGTCGCCTACGCCGGCGTCGAGGAAAAGGATGTGCAGGCCGGGTTCAAGCCGCAACTGGTGTTCGTCGACGAACGCAATCGCATCAAGGGCGATCGCGACCACGTGCCGCTGCAGGCATGGGAAGCGTCGCCGGTCTTCTCCGAATAAGTCCGTCGTCCAGAGCCGCGCGACACACAGACCGTATGGCCAATCCCGCGCCGGACTCGCTGCTCGTGCTCGGCGGTGCCCGCTCCGGCAAAAGCGCTTACGCCGAACGGCTCGCGCGCGATAGCGGCCTGCCGGTCACTTATCTCGCCACTGCGCAGATAGCGGATGCCGAAATGGCCGAGCGCATCGCAGTGCATCGGACGCGACGCCCGGCGCATTGGCAACTGCGCGAAGTCGGCCGCGATCTGGCTGGTGCACTCGCCGAGGCAGCCCGGCCCGGGCATTGCGTGCTGGTCGATTGTCTCACGCTGTGGACCGCCGCCTGGCTCTGTCCGCCCGACGGCCCGGCAGCCTCGCCAGCGGCGTGGGCGCAGGCCGTGAAAGCGCTCGACGATGTGCTGCGCGACCCGCCCGGCAAGATCATCCTGGTCAGCAACGAAATCGGCATGGGCGTGATTCCGATGGGTGCGATGACGCGACAATTCGTCGACGAACTCGGGCGTCTCAATCAGCAGCTCGCAGCGCGCTGCTCGCGGGTGTGCCTGATGGTCGCGGGCATCGCCGTGCCGGTCAAGGGATAAGCCATACGGCTTCGCCACGAGGTTGCCACGCGTTGGCCGGCAGTCGCCGCCGCCCCGCATTCTCCGCGTAATCCGCGTAATCCTCGCAACCGGCACGGCCGGCCCCCGAATACCCGCCAGGACGCGCCAGGCAGCCGGCCGACATGCGCTCGCGCCGATATGGTGTGCCGCCTCGTTACAAATTGAATCATTTTTACAACAAAAACACACACCTGAGGCGCGGCTCGGCGTTAAACTAAAAACGCTTTAGTGTGCAAACTAGGAGAAAGGTGAACAAATGAAGAAACTGACGTTGTTGATCGCTACGTTATTGACCACCGTTGTCGTTATCGCTGGTTGCCAGAAGAAGTCTGAAGAAAGCACTGCGCCGGCATCTTCCGACACCACCACGCAGCAAGCGGCCCCGGCCGCCACGCCCAGTGGCAGCATGGACAGCGGCGCGAGCGGTGCCGGGGCCAGCGCCCCGAGCGCGGCTCCTGCCGCACCGGGCGGCGCCTCGCAGTAATCCGGTTCGCCGTAAAACACAACGCCCCGCGTGCGTCGCAGCACGCGGGGCGTTGTGTTTCGAGCATCGTCCAGCCTATTTGCTGTGAAACGTCATGCCGCCGTCGATCACGCCATACGCGGAAACGCTCGATCCGCCCGCGCCGCCCGCCCCATTGCTTGCGCATGCGCTCAACAGGCAGGCCAACAATCCGCTTGCCAGCCAAATACCAATTAGCCGATTCATCCGCATTCCCCTCGTCGCGCAATAACGAATTCGACACCGTCGGCCCCGCGCCGGTTCGCCGCGACGCGCACCGCACCTGACAACCCGACACGTTTATCGCACAATAGCGGGCTCTTGCGCCAGACCCGCCACGCCATGCCACCGATCGCCAATCGCCTGCTGCGAACGCTTGCCCTGCTTGCCTGCATGATCGGCACGCTGGCCTTGCAGAGCGCGCATGCGGCCATCTCCGTCATCGACGACAGCGGCGCGCCCGTGACTTTGAAACATCCGGCGCAGCGCATCGTGAGTCTGGCGCCCCACGCGACCGAACTGCTGTATGCCGCAGGCGGCGGCGCGCGCGTCGTCGGCGCGGTGACCTATAGCGACTACCCGCCTCCGGCCCGGCAAATCCCTCGGGTGGGAGACAGCACAGCGCTCGATCTGGAACGCATCGCGGCCCTCAAGCCTGACCTGCTGGTAGTGTGGCTGCATGGCAACGCGCAACGCCAGATCGATAAACTCAGGCAGCTTGGTATTCCAATGTTCTACAGTGAACCCCGCCGCTTGACGGATATTCCCGGTGAAATCGAGCGGCTTGGCCAATTGCTGGGTACCTCGGCCGTTGCCGCGCGCGCCGCGCTCCAGTTTCGCAGCCGCTACGATGCACTGCAGCGCACGTATGCCGGGCAGGCGCCGGTCAGCGTGTTCTTCCAGGTCTGGCAGAACCCGCTGATGACGATCAACGGCTCGCAAATGGTCAGCGACGTCATCCGCCTGTGTGGCGGACGCAACGTTTTCGCCGATCTTGGAGCGCTGGTGCCCACGGTGTCCACCGAGGCTGTGCTTGCGGCCAACCCGCAAGCGATGTTTACCGCAACGGTGGGCGCCACGCCCGCCACCAGGCCGCTGGCCGATCTCGCGATGTGGCGCCGCTGGCCGCAGTTGAGCGCCGTGGCCCACCACAATTTGTTCTCCATCGACGGTGATCTGATCGACCGGCCCGGCCCGCGCGTCCTGCAAGGCGCGCAAATCATGTGTCGCGACCTCGATCGGGCCAGGCAGCGGCTCGCGGCCAGCCGATAATACGCGCGAGCCCATGGCGCTCATCCGCCCCAGCAAATCAGTTCGGCATGCTGAGCATGGCAACGCAGCTGGCACACACCGCCGAACGCCAATGGCCACTGCTGGCACGCCAGCATCGGCAAGCCCAGGCATTGCGCGGCCAACAGCCGTATCGGCCCCAGGTGCGTGACGACCACCAGGACATCGCCATCGACCCGCGTGCGCCAGGCGTGCACGCGCCGTGCCACATCGCGCGCGGATTCGCCGCCCGGTGACGCGTAATGCGTCGGCGCAGCCGCCCAGGCGTCGATGTCCTCGCGTGCAATCGAAAGCCAGGGTTGCATTTCCCAAGCGCCGAAATGCATTTCCGCCAGTCTTTCGTCGTAGGCAAGCGGCAGCCCGTGGTGAGCGGCCAGGCGTTCGGCCGCCAGCGCGCAACGTTTGAGCGGGCTGCTCACCATGCGCCGTGCGGTGGATGCGGCGGGGCCGGTTCGTACGAAGGCCTGCTCGAGCCGCGCGCTCATGTCAGCGATGGTCGCCTCGAACCGGGACGGGTCAAGACCGATGTCGCTCTGGCCGTAGCACACGCCAGCTGGCACGTCGGGCGGCGGATGGCGCAGCAAAATCAACTCCATGCGCACAGCACCAAATAGATTGCCAGCTCGAAAATCTGCTGCGCGAAACCAAGGCAGTCGCCCGTGTAGCCGCCCAGACGCCGTGCGAACCAGCGGCCGAGCCGCCAACGCAGTACCGCCAGCACCGCCAGCGCGACGAGTCCCGCCTGCCAGCGCGGCCAAAGCAGCCACGGCAGCCCCCATAGCAGCGCCCAGCCCAGCGCACCCTTGCCAAGGCGTTGCGCCACCGGCTTGGCCTTGCCTTCGGCGCGCACGTAATCGAGCGTGCGCAGATAGCTGATCGCCACGCTGCGACTCGCGGCATGGCCAGCCACCAGCGCCCATGACAAGCCGGTCGACCCCAGGCGCAATTGCAGTTGGGCCAGCGTCTCCCACTTCAGCAGCAGCGCGATCGTCAGCCCCAGCGCGCCGAATGCGCCGATGCGCGAATCGTGCATGATCTCGAGCGTTCTCTCGCGCGTCATACCACCGCCGAAGGCGTCGCAACAATCGGCCAGACCATCCTCGTGAAAGCCGCCGGTGAGCCATAGCGTCGCGGCCATGCTCAGCAAAATGGCCACGCGCGGCGGCCAGGCCAGCACGGCTGCGCCGTACACGGCTGCGCCGGCGGCGCCCACCAGCAAGCCGATCAGCGGGAAATAGCGCGCCGCCGCGTTCAGTTGCCGGGGCGCGTAGCCGACCCAGGCGGGGATCGGCACGCGCGTGAAATACCCCAATGCCGTGAGCAGATAGCGGAGTTCCTCGCGCATCCTGGTCAACGCTCGCATGCTTGACGCCTTATGCCCGATCGCTTACGCCGGCGGCGTCGAATGTCGCCATTTCGCCCAGGAACGCCGTCGCCGCGCGCACCAGCGGCAGCGCAAGCGCGGCGCCCGTGCCCTCGCCGAGCCGCAGATCGAGCGCCAGCAGCGGCTCGGCGTGCAGGCGCTCGAGCATCGCGCGGTGCCCGGTTTCGTCCGAGACGTGCGAGAACACGCAATAGTCGAGCACCGCCGGGGCGACCGCGTGCGCCACCAGCAACGCCGCGGTCGCGATGAACCCGTCCACCAGAATCAGCATGCGCGAGCGCGCCGCCGCCAGATAGGCGCCGGTCATCATGGCGATCTCGAAACCGCCGAACACCGCCAGCGTCTCGAGCGGGTCCGCCGTCGTCGGGTGGCGAACCAGCGCGCGCGCCAGAATCTCGCGCTTGCGCGCCAGGCCCGCGTCGTCGAGCCCGGTACCGCGGCCGACACAGACTTCCAGCGGCAACCCGCACAGGCGCTGCATCAGGCATGCGGCCGACGAGGTATTGGCAATACCCATCTCGCCGAAGCCCATCACATTGGTGCCGTGTCGCGCGTGGTGCTCGACGCGGGCCATGCCGGCCGCCATTGCCTGAGCCAGCTCGGCGGCGCTCATCGCCGGCCCCTCCAGGAAGTTGCGCGTGCCGCGCGCGATCGCCATATCGATCAGTTGGCGATGACTCGGCAGAGCCGACGCGACACCGGCGTTGACCACTTCCAGTGTCATGTCGTTGAGGCGGCAGAACGCATTGATGGCCGCTCCGCCGGCCAGGAAGTTGAGCACCATCTGGGCCGTCACCGCCTGCGGATAGGGACTCACGCCTGCCTGGGCGATGCCGTGATCGCCTGCGAACACGATCATCGCG
Source organism: Burkholderiales bacterium (assembly GCA_018971155.1). GTDB lineage: Bacteria > Pseudomonadota > Gammaproteobacteria > Burkholderiales > Burkholderiaceae > Pandoraea. Next base: position 23,979 of record JAGXBI010000006.1, on the reverse strand, counting down.
GGCCGTCGCACCACCGGGTTGGCGCTTTGCTGAATCAGGCCGAGTTGCAGCGCGACGCGCTCCAGTTGGCCCAGGCTGCCCGGCGGCTTTGTTTTGCGGTCGATGGCCAGCTGCAATTCCGGCTGCAGCGAACGGTCGAGCGGGTCGACGGCCGGAATGGCAAATTCGAAGGACATAGCGGGAGTCGTCATGATGGCCTCAAGGTTCAGTGCCGGATGGTGCGCGGCTATCCTGCCGGACACGTGGTTGTTGGTCGCCTATTGCGGGAATCAGCGCCTCGTGGGGACCGTCGCGCAACATTATCAACGGGTAGCCGAATGCTTCGCTGCAATACGCTGGCGACAGAATCTCACGGGCCGGGCCGGCGCGCCAGCCGCCGCGACCGTCGAGCAGCAGCGCATGCGTGGCAAACCTTCGCCCGAGATTCAGATCGTGGCACGAAAACAGCACCGGGCCGCCCGCTTGGGCAACGTGCCGCGCCAGCACTTGCAGGCAATCGATCTGGTGATGCAGATCGAGATGAGTCACGGGCTCATCGAGCATCATCAGCGGCGCCTGCTGCGCCAGTAGCGCGGCCAGTCTGACGCGTTGGCGCTCGCCGCCCGAGAGCGTGATGACGTCGCGACCGGCCAACGAATCGAGCGACAGCGCATGCAAGGCCGCCTGCGCGTGCGCCACGTCGGCGGCGCTCTCCCAGGTGCCCCAGCGCCCCTGCACCAGGTAGGGATGACGGCCGGCCAGCACCGTCTCGAGCACCGTGGCGCCGAATGCATCATGCGTGTGCTGCGGCATAAAGGCGCGCTGCCGGGCCAGCGCTTCGGGCCGCCACTGCAAAAGCGGTCGGCCACCCAACAGCACCTCGCCGGACTCATCCGCGTGGCGGCGACGCAAGCCCGCCAAAGTGTGGAGCAACGTGGTTTTTCCGGCGCCGTTGGGGCCAGCCACGCACCAGATCTGACCGGCCCCGCACGTCAGGTCGAGGCCATGTATCAGGACCCGTTCGCCGGCATGCAGGCACAGGGCGCGCGCGATCAGCGGGCTGCCGGTTGCCGGCATCGGAGCGGACGCCGTCATCATGCCCGCCTGCGCAGCAGCAGCCACAGGAACGCCGGCACGCCCACCAGCGCGGTGATGATGCCGACCGGCAATTGCGCCGGCGCGATCACGGTGCGCGCGGCCAGATCGGCCAACATCAGCAACGTGCCGCCGCCGAGCGCGGCCGCCGGCAGCAGCATGCGCTGATCGTTGCCGAATGCGAGTCGCAGCATGTGCGGAATCACCAGGCCGACGAACCCGATCGCGCCGGCCGTGGTCACCGCCACGGCGGTCGCCAGCGACGCCACCAGGTAAATGCGCAAGCGCAGCGGCGCCACCGCCACGCCAACCGACTGCGCCACCATCTCACCGCGCAGCAACGCGTTAAGGCGATGCGCCGACGGGTAGCTCGCCAGCAGCAGCAGCGCCAGGGCGGCCAGTGCCGGCCATCCCTGGCTCGCACCGTTCAGGTCGCCGGTGAGCCAGAACAACATGCCGCGCAATCCGGCGTCGGGCGCCAGCGTCAGTATCAGGGCGGCAGCCGCGCCCCACCCGGTTGCCAACACCACGCCGGTGAGCAACAGGCGCGGGCTGCCGTCGATGGCATCGGCCCGCAGGAAGTCTTGCCGCGCCAGCCCCATTACCAGTGAAATCGCCAATAATGCGCCGACGAATGCGCTGGCCTGTACCCAGATCATCGGCAACGCCAGCAGCAGCGCCAACAGTGCGAACACGCCCGCCCCGCCCGAGACGCCGAGCACATACGGATCGGCCAACGGATTGCGCAGCAGCACCTGCATCAGCGCGCCGGCCAGCGCCAGCAACCCGCCGCAGGCGAAAGCCGACAGCGCGCGCGGCAGGCGCAAGTCGAGGACCACGCTGCCGGCCAGTCCGTCGACACGCCCGCGCAGCAAGTCCAGCAGCGCGCCGGCGGGCACCCGCACGCTGCCGAGCATGAGCGAGGCGGCCAGCGCCAGCGTCGCGGCCAGCGCCAGCACGCACCAGATGGTCAAAGCGCGGCGCGGCGTCATGAGACGGCGGCGCTCGGCAAGCGCTTAGCGCGGATGCCAGCCAAGCGTGACATAGGCGGCTCGCCCGGGCGTGTTGTAGCTGTATGCAAGCTCGTAAGCCTTGTTGAAAACATTGTCCAGACGCGCGGCGACGTACCAGGATTTGTTGATGTCGTACCGCGCACTCAGGTTGACGATGCCATAGCCACCCAGTGTGTAAGGCGTCGCGCCGTCGAGACGCTTGGCACTGACCAGCCATTCTGCGCCCCAGCGCACTCCGTCGATTTTGCGCGCCAGCGACAGTCGCGCGAAGCGCCGGGCACGGCGCGGCAGCAGCGTATCGTTGGCATTATCCACCGGACTCTGCAGCGTGGCGTTCAAATTCACGTCGACCCCGGCCACCTTTGCCGTGTAGATGGTCTCGACGCCCTTGACCTCGGCACTGTCGATATTCGCCGCGAGGTAGCCGATCTGCGGATCCGCATTGATCAGGTCGCTGTAGCGCGTGCGGAACACGTTGACGCGCACGGTACCCAGCGCCGAACTGTGCTGCACGCCGAATTCCAGCGAGTGCGCACGCTCGGGCAGCAAATTCGCGTTGCCATAGCCCGGGTAATACAGTTCGTTGAAAGTCGGCGCGCGAAACGCGTCGCTCAGACTGGCCAGCAGCTTCCATTGCGGCGTCAACGCGAAACCATAACCGGCATAGTAGGAATTGGCGCCGCCGAAATCCGAATACATGTCGCGCCGAACATTCAACTGCAATTGGTTCCGGCCGAATTTGCCCAGATAGCCAGCGAACACCGAATCGACGCGTCGCGTGGTCGAGGCATACGTGGTGGAGGCGGCCACGTCCTGGTTCTGATGTTCATAGCCGGCTTGCAGCGACTGGTTGGCGCTCAGCGCGAAATCGTTTTGCCAGTCGAATTGCCGCGTGCGGGTGTGGAAGTCCCCGTTGGCCTGCCCGTTCAAATAGGAGGCATTATCGTCGTTGCCCTGCGAGACGGTCGCCCGCGTGCTCCACCAGTCGGTCAGATGACCCTTCGCGTAGGCCGACAGCAGGCGCACGCGTGTGTCGGTCTCGTTGATGTCGGTCGGCAAGCCATAGGCATTGTCGAAGCTGACCGTGCCGTCGGTCTGGAACCAGTTCGCGCCGACTTCCCAGTTCGCGTTGAGGCGATGCGAGAGTTGCGCCGAGAAGCTGCGGTTCTCATATCCATTGTCGTTCGGGTTCGGCCCCTGCCCGGGCGTCGGATTGACAACCGCGCCCTGCGCCGGATCGATCGCCGAAAAACCACGCGTCTTGTAGGTCGACGCGTTCAGGCTGAATTGCGTATTGCCCGCTTTGTCCAATGCGCCGCTCACGCCGAGCTGCGCGCGGCGCGTATCGTACGAGCCATAGCTCAACTCGGCGCTCACGCGCGGCGGGTGACGGCCGCCGTGCTTGGTAAAAATCTGGATCACACCGCCGATCGCCTGCGAGCCATACAGCGCCGAGACATTGCCACGGACGATTTCGATATGGTCGATCTGGCTGGCGGGGATCTGGTCGATCTCGGTCAAACCGGTCGTGGCTGAACTCACCGGGACGCCATCGATCAGAATCAGCACCTGATTGGAGTTGGCACCGCGCATGAAAATGCTCGCCTGCGAACCGGGGCCACCGGTCTGGACCATCTCGACGCCGGCCACGCTGCGCAGTAGGTCGGGCAGATCCGCCGCCTGGCTGTTTTGAATCTGCCGCTGCGAAATGACCGTCGTGCTGGCAAGCGTGTCGCTCAGTTTTTGTGCGGTGCGGGAGGCCGTCACTACGGTGGGGTCGAGCGCCGCAACCGGCTCGGCGGTCTGGGCGTTGGCAACACCGGCAAGCAGTGCCGGCAAACCGGCCAGCGCGAAGAGCGCGGCCGCATTGGCGTGAAGACGCATTGTAGTAATGATTTTCCGTGACAGAGCGAATGCCCCGGCCTGCTCCCCCGCAAGCCGCTGGCAAACAGGGAATGTCACGCGTGCGGCGCTGATCGCGCAGCCGCAGGCACCGGCGCATGGCGGCGCGGTCGCCCGACTGGTGCGCAGCCCTCCGCTCGCGCCATTCCCCGACTCGCTTCGGCCGGTATCCGGGCTGGCAACCGCAGCACACTCGCCTTCCCGCGATCGCAGTGGCGCTTGAGTGACTGGTCCCTGGCAGGTGCCGGGGAAGGTTGCTTACCGTTGCGGGGGCAGCACAGGTTGGCCAGGTCCGAGTGGACGCGACTCCCTGTTTCCCGTTTAACTGCGCAGGCAAAAAGCCCGCGCGAGCACCAAAGCGCTGCAAGTTTAGGCGCGCTTGCCGTTCGCGTCAATTCGGGCGCAGCCAGGAAAGAATCGCGATCGGCGAGCAAGTGAAGTTTTGTTACAGCTTCTTACTGGAAAGCCCTATGATTCCGTTAGAATGTAGGCCATTCACGAGGATGCAGCCCCTATGCTTACCGAACTCGAACGACTGACCGAGAGAATTGAACAATTGGTGTCGATCAGCCACCGCTTTCATCAACACAATCAGGCGCTGCAAAGTGAGCTCGAGCGTGTGCGCGGCGAGCACGACCAGGCGCTGGCCAATACAGAACAATTGCGGCATGAACGCGATCAGTTGCGCCTGCAGCGCGATCAGCTCGCAGCCAAGATCGATGAAGCCCAGGTGCGGCTCAATGCCATCCTGGAAAAACTCCCGCACAACAGCCCCGCCGAAGGTCAGCTCGACTTGCTGCAGGGAGGTGAGAACGTATGAGCGCCAAACAAATCGAAGTGGCCATCGCCGGCCAGTCCTATCGGCTCGCCTGCCAGCCGGAACTCGAGAACGACCTGCGCGCCGCCGTGGCCAAGGTCGACGAGGAAATGAGCAAGTTGCGCGCGCAAAGCAGCGTGCGCGGCACCGATCGCATCGCCGTGATGGCGGCACTGAGCCTGGCATCGGAATTGCTTAATCTGCAAAAAAGCGTGAACGCCGGACAGGCGTTTCCGGCCGAAGAAATTCAGCGTACATTCCAACACCTGAATGAAAGGCTGGATCAGGTCATCGACCAGTATCAAGCCTGAAGAATGCAGGTGCGGCAAGGTTGCAAAGCTGCTTCTTGCGTGGCATGATTGTTTCTCCCTGCCTGGTTCGCGAAGGTCGTAAATTCCTTGAACCAATGATCGGATGCAGGTTGCGGAAGTTTGTGGCACAAGCGTGAGCGTCACTCTGTCTGATGAACCCAATGTGCTACTAACCGCGACCACCTTGAACCTTACGGTTCAGGATGCCGGCCTAGCGGCTAAGGTGGGGACCTACTCCTGCGGCACTGCAATCACACGGTTGCAGTGCCGTTTTCCATTGTGGCCTGATTGCCAATAGCGGCGCCCGCATCACACAAAAAAACCGGCTTGCGAAACTACGCAAGCCGGTTTTTTCATTCATGCCGCCGACGGGCTAGGCCTCGCCGCCGGCGAGCTGCGGATACTGCCGCTTGACCATGAACGAGAGCAACGCGCGGGTCGGCTTGTCACGCCACCAGACACCCGTTTCCAGCGGTTTGAACATCATTCGCGTGGCAGCCTCGACCGGCAGGCGCCGCTTCATCATGTCGCCCGACACGTCCAGGAATTCCTGCCACGTCATTTCTTTGAACGGCTTCGGTCCGCGCCAGAAAGCAGCATCACTCAAGGGCTCGAAAGCGATGGAGATGTCTTCGTCGCGCACCATTTCGCTGCGCTTGACTATCGTCTGCAACCGGCGAATCACACCGTGGCGCTCGGCCGCGTTGTAACGGTCGAAGGTTTTGCGGAAATAGCGATAGTGTCCCACCTCCTCGCTGCTGAGCTTGCGCATCATCGCCTTGAGTTCCGGATCGCTCATCTCGGCTTCGAGGCACCGGTAGATCATCGCCGTCTCGGTTTCGATGACGCAGCGCGAGAGCGCCTCCAGGGCCAGCGACGGTCGCATGTATTCGACGTCGCAAAGCGGCTTGTAGCGCACCAGGAACGCCTCGTAAGCCGGTTGCCAGTCGAACTCGGGCCACGTCTTGGCGATATAGGTTCGCGCCAGTCGGCCATGCTCGATCTCCTCTCGCAGCCACGTTTCACGCAGCCAGTCCCGCATTTCAGGATCGTCCGCGTACATGACGTTCAAGGTCGAGACAAACTCCGGAACGCTGCTCTCGACGAATGACAACGTTGCCAGTGCATAAAAGGTGAATGCATCGGTTCTTACGGTCGGCTCTGCTGACATGGAATTCTCCCAGGATTGGTTATCACATGTATGCTCGTGCGGGGCCGGTGCTGCCAGGCGACGATGTAGAACACCGATGCCGATGAGACGGTCGACCGGTGGGATTACACCGTGCAGCATCGCCAAAATCGTTTCGCGACAACCTCATTTATAGGATAGTCAAAAAACCCAAGCCTTTCTTCGACGGCTTTACTCCCTGTGCACCAAGCATAATAAGACTTCGAGTTTTGTGCAGTGCGGAGGTTCAGAGAAAAAATCGAACCGGGCCTCCAAAGCGGCAAAGCCCTCACTCCCCTACAATGTGGTATGCGACACGCCAAGGAGTCCTGACGCATGAAATATTGGCTGATGAAATCCGAACCCGAAGAAGCCAGCATCGACGATCTGGCCAACGCCCCCCGTCAGACACTGGCCTGGACCGGCGTGCGCAATTACCAGGCGCGCAATTTCATGCGCGACACCATGCAGATAGGCGATGGCGTGCTGTTCTATCATTCGAGCTGTGCGGTGCCCGGTATTGCCGGCATCGCCGAAGTTGCCTCGACGCCTTATCCCGATCCGACGCAATTCGATGCGGCCAGCCCTTACCACGATCCGAAAGCCTCCCGGGAGTCGCCGCGCTGGATGCTCGTCGACGTCAGGCTGGTGCGCAAGACGCCCCTGCTGCCGCTGAACGAACTGCGTAGCATTCCTGAATTAGCGTCGTTACAAATACTTGCCAAAGGTAATCGTCTGTCGATTACTCCCGTCGCGCCGGAACACTGGGAGTTCATCACGACCCGCCTGCTGCCGGCTTGATCTCGATCATGATCGGGCAGAACTTATGCGCGCAACCGACCTCCCATGGCAGGCCAGCTTTGTCCGGCACTGGCTCGGCCGCGGCCGGCAGCACGGGCGCTACCAACGTTTGCCGCAAGCCCCCCTCTCTCCAGGAGTCAATCCATGAAACAACATGCAACCGCTGTCATCCTCCTGTTGGCTCTCGGCAGTCTGCCGGCTCACGCGCGGGCCGCCGACGCGGCCCCCTCGGGAGTGCTTTCCCTGAACGCCCAAGCCAGCACCGAAATACCTCAGGACACGGTGCAAATCACGCTGTTTGCCGAACAACAGGGCAGCGACCCGGCCGCCGTGTCTGCCGCGCTGAACCAGAAGGCGGCCCAGGCGCTCAAGCGCGCCAAGACGCAAACCGACATCAGCGTGCAGACCGGCGACGTTTCGCTGTACCCGACCAGCGACCGCAGCGGACGGATTTCGTCATGGCGCGGGCGCACCGAGCTGCTGCTCAAGTCGCGCGACTTCGCGGCAGCCTCGCGGCTGGCCGGACAGCTTAGCGACACCATGCAGGTGGGAGGCGTGTCGTTTTCGCTGTCGCGCGAGGCGCAGCGTGCAGCGGAAAACAAGCTGACGGCCGAGGCGATCTCCGCGTTCAAGGAACAGGCTCAGGCCAACAGCCGCGCCTTCGGCTATTCGGGCTATACCATTCGGGAAGTGCGCGTTGGCTATAGCGCGCCGTTCCAGCCGCATCCATTCATGATGAGTGCGATGGCCGCAGACAAGGCGGCCGCGCCGAGCGTGCCGCTCGAAGGCGGCAAGGCACAGGTGACGGTGAATGTCTCAGGCTCGGTACAGATGGTGCACTGACCGGCGGGTCGCGCCGGCACCCGCCGCCATGGAGCGGGCGCCGGCGCCAGTCTCAGGCGGGCGCCGATGAAAAGCGCTCGCGCAACACGTTCTTCTGCACCTTGCCCATCGTATTGCGCGGCAGCTCCGCGACGAAATGCACCTGCTTGGGCACCTTGAAATTGGCGATGCGCCCCTTGAGCGTACTGATCACGCTGCCTGCGTCGAGCGAAGCGCCTGCCCGGGGCACCACCACCGCCACCACGGCCTCGCCGAAGTCGGGGTGCGGCACGCCGACCACCGCCGATTCGGACACGCCGGGCAACTCGTCGATCACCCCTTCGATTTCCTTCGGATACACGTTGAAGCCGCCCGAGATGATCAAATCCTTGGAGCGGCCGACGATGCTCACATAACCGTTGTGATCGACCTTGCCGACATCGCCCGTCTTGAAGAAGCCGTCAACGGTGAATTCCTCGCGAGTCTTTTCCGGCATGCGCCAGTAGCCTGCGAACACGTTGGGGCCCTTGACCTGCAAGTGACCGATTTCGTCCGGTCCGCAGGAACGGCCAGCGTCGTCGACAACACGCAGGGTCACCCCCGGCAACGGCAATCCGACGGTGCCGCCGCGCCGCACCGAAGCGGCATCGCCATCATACGGATTGGATGTCAGCATGACCGTTTCCGACATGCCGTAACGCTCAAGAATCGTATGGCCGGTGCGCTGCCGGAAAGACTCGAAGGTCTCCTTCAGCAGGGGCGCCGAGCCGGAAATGAATAACCGCATCGCCCGGCAGGTCTGCCGCGTGAAGCCATCCTCGGCCAACAAGCGCACATAGTAAGTGGGCACACCCATGAAGACCGTGGCACGCGGCAGTTGCCGGATCACCTCGCGTGCATCGAATTTCGACAGCCAGATCATTTTGCTGCCCGACAGCAGCGCGCCGTGACTGGCGACAAACAGGCCATGCACATGGAAAATCGGCAATGCGTGCAACAACACGTCGCTGCCCGGCGGGCGCCTGCTCCAGCCCCAATAGTCATGCAGCACTGCTGCGTTGGAGGCCAGGTTGCCATGCGAGAGCATCGCGCCTTTGCTGCGGCCGGTGGTGCCGGACGTATACAGGATCGCCGCCAGATCGTCGGCCGCGCGCGGCACGGTCTCGCAGATATCGCTGTGCGCGGCCGCACGCTCCAGTAACGTGCCGCTGCGATCATCGTTGAGCGTGAAAACACTGCGGGCGCCGCAGCTGAAGGCGATCTTCGAGACCCAGCCAAAATTCTGCGCCGTGCATACCACCACCGCAGGTTCCGCATTGCCGACGAAATATTCGATCTCGGCAGCTCGGTAGGCCGTGTTCAGGGGCAGATACACCAGTCCGGCGCGCAGCGTGGCCAGGTAAAGGAACAACGCCTCGGGCGACTTTTCCACCTGCACCGCCACTCGCGAGCCCGCCGGCAGATCGAGGCTGATAAGGAGGTTGGTAATTCGTGCGGTGGCGCGCTCCAGGTCGTCCCAACTGTAGTAGAGCCCGTCCTGGGTTTCGATGCAGCAAGCACTGCGATCGGCCGGAAAGCGGCTGCTCAACAAAGCATAAAGATTGGCGTTTGGCTTCGTCATCATGTATTCAACAAGTGAAAAATCCTGGCAGGAGGTCGCGTCGCGGGCGGCATCAGCGCCCGCGAAAGTTCGGCACGCGCTTTTCGAGAAAGGCCGTCACGCCCTCGCGATGGTCATGCGAATCCCAATAGGCAAAGGCGGCGGCCCACTCGTTTTCAGTCAGCGGCTCGACCTGCGGCGTCATGCGCCGGATCAGCATTTTGTTGATGCGGGCCGCCAGCGGCGCGCCCGCCGCGATGCGCCGAGCCGTGGCATAAGCCTCGGCGGGCGTGTCCGACGCACGCGCGATGCGTGTCAACAGGCCTCTTTCCCTGGCCTCGTGCGCATCGAAGATTCGCCCCTCCAGCAGCAACTCCAGTGCGACCGCGCGCCCGACAAGACCGAGCACGCCGCGCAATTCGCCCGGCGCCATCGAAAAGCCCAATTGATTGATAGGAATGCCGAACCGGCTGGCTTCGCTGGCAATTCGCAAGTCGCAATGCGCGGCGATCTCCAGCCCGCCACCCACGCAAACGCCTTCGATCAGCGCCACGGTCGGGTGCCGGCAGCTCGCCAGCGCATCGAGCGCCGGCGCAATAATCTCGTTGTGGTAGCGCCGCAGCGCGGCCTCGCTACCCCGCTCGACAGGAAACTCCTCGATATCGGCGCCCGCCGCGAAATGGCCGTTGGCGCCACGCACGACGACCGCGCGTATCGCGTCGTCGGCGGCAAGCGTGGTCACGCATGCGTGCAACTCCCGCCACATCCTGACCGACAACGCATTGAGCTTGCCCGGATGGCTCAGCACGATCGTGGCGATCCCCTCGTCCGCGTCGGCAGCGGCGCGCTCGATCGTCACACAGCCGCCCGCCGTGGTGGGTTTCATGGTCTCCTCTGTCAGCATGGTTTGCCGAATTATCGTCCAACCCACCCGGCTGTCAATAGGCTGGAGCGCGCCTGCAGCGCCGCGGCGCGAGGTGCAAATCGAGCAAAAATCTGGGAAATCCGCCGGCGGCCCGAAGCCGCGCGCCTCGGGTCGCCAATGCCCGCCAACGGCGCGGGTTCGACGCCATGCCGGCGTCGACGCGCCACGCTTTACGCTGCGGAACGCTTTGCCGCCTGCTTGCGGTAGACGTACACCAGCATCAGCACGCCGATCACGATCATCGGCAGCGATAGCCACTGCCCCATCGAGAAGCCCAGGGCGAGCAAGCCGAGGAAATTGTCGGGTTGCCGCGTGAATTCCACCAGGAAGCGGAACACGCCATAACCGATCAGGAACATCGCCGACACCGCGCCCACCGGGCGCGGCTTGCGCGAGAACAGCCACATGATCACGAACAGCGCCACGCCCTCGAGCGCGAATTCATAGAGCTCGGACGGGTGCCTGGGCAGGCCGTGATACTTCTCGTAGATCGCCTGAAAACCCTGCGTGACGGCCAACTGCGGATGCGCCAGCAGCCAGGCGCGGTCCTCGCCGGCGGCGCCCGGGAAAATCATCGCCCACGGCGCATCGGGGCTGGTCACGCGGCCCCACAACTCGCCATTGATGAAATTGCCGAGGCGGCCGGCGCCCAGGCCGAGCGGCACCATCGGCGCGATCAGGTCGGTACCGCGCATCAGCGTCTGTCCGACGCGGCGCGTGTAGACGAACATGGCCACCAGCACACCGAGAAAGCCGCCGTGGAACGACATGCCGCCTTCCCAGACCTTGAAGATTTCCAGCGGATGGGCGAAGTAGAAATCGGGCTTGTAGAACAGCACATAACCGAGCCGGCCGCCGAGAATCACGCCCAATACCCCGTAGAACAGCATGTCGTCGAGATCCTGCGCCTTCCACCCTTGCGCGGCGATGTGCGGCTGGCGCGTGCGAATGCGGCCAACCACCAGGAATAGGATGAAACCGGTCAGGTACATCAGGCCATACCAGCGAATGGACAGCGGCCCGAGGTGGATGGCGACTGGATCGATGTTCGGATGAATCAGCATGGGTTTTAGGGGGTCGTTTAATTAAAGGAGCCACCGCCCCGCTCACGCGGCGGGCCGACGGGGTACCCGGGTACGGACCGTTTCCGGCGCGGATGGTTGCGCCAGATCGCGCACCGTCTCCAAAAAACCGCTCAATACCGGCGTGACTTCCGCGGTGCGCCACAGCAGCCCGGTCTCGATGGTCGCGCCGCCTTCCTGCAGCGGCCGGTAGACCACCCCGGTGCGCTTGAGATGGCAGAGCGACTGCGGTACCAGCGCCACACCCATGCCAGCCGACACCAGGCTGACGATGGTCTGCATCTGGATCGCTTCCTGACCGACGTGCGGCGTCAGGCCGCACGAACTATAACAGCCCATGATGATGTCGTAAAACGCTGGCGCCACCCGGCGCGGGAAAATGATCAGCGGTTCGCGCATCACCGCGCGCAGGCTAACCGGGCGGTTTTCGTCAACCCCGCCGTCCGGCTGGTAGCGCGCAGGCATGTCGGCCGGCATGGCCAGCATCAGCGGCTCGCGCACGATCGGCAAATAAGCCAGCTCGCGGGCAAAACGCGGCGGCACCGGCGGGATGAACAGCCCGGCGTCGAGCCGGCCGGCCATCAACTGCTCGATCTGCACATCGCTGGTCGCCTCGGTGAGCGTCAGGCGCACCCGCGGAAACCGCTCGCCAAAACGCCGCAGCAGCGGCGGCAGGATGCCATAGTCAGCGCTCGACACAAAACCCAGCGAAAGCGTGCCGACCTCGCCGTGCGCCAGGCCCTGGGCGAGGCCGCGCAGACCATCGGCGTCGGCCAGCACGCGCCGTACCTCCGGCAGCAGTTGGCGCCCGACCGCGGTCAACTCCACCGAGCGCTTGGTACGCACGAACAGCGGCGCCCCCAGGTCGTCTTCCAGCGCACGGATTTGCTGGGACAGCGGCGGCTGGGTCATCGCCAGCCGCTGCGCGGCGCGGCCGAAATGACGTTCCTCGGCCACCGCCACGAAATAACGAAGTTGACGCAAATCCATAATACTTTTTCCGACCTAATTCGAGTCAAATAATATATTTGACACAAACAAAAGGAAAGCTCAATCTTTTGTAATTGCCCCTAGCGGGCAGGCGCAGCAAGACGCCGGCCCCCGTTCCCCAGGAGACGTCCATGCCCTACAACCGCCGCTCGAAAAACGTCACGCAAGGCGTTGCGCGTTCGCCGAATCGCTCGATGTACTATGCGATCGGCTACGAGAAGGAAGACTTCGACAACCCCATGATCGGCGTGGCCAACGGTCATTCGACCATCACGCCCTGCAACGCCGGCCTGCAGCGCCTGGCCGACGCGGCTGTCGAGGCGATCAAGGCCAATCGGGCCAATCCCCAGACTTTCGGCACGCCGACCATTTCCGACGGCATGGCGATGGGCACCGAGGGCATGAAGTATTCGCTGGTCTCGCGCGAGGTGATTGCCGACTGCATCGAGACCGCCGTGCAGGGCCAGTGGATGGATGGCGTGGTGGTCATCGGCGGCTGCGACAAGAACATGCCTGGCGCGATGATCTCGCTCGCGCGCATGAACGTGCCGGGCATTTTCGTTTATGGCGGCACCATCAAGCCGGGCAAATGGAAGGGCAAGGACCTGACCATCGTGTCGGCCTTCGAGGCAGTCGGCGAATTCACCGCCGGGCGCATGAGCCAGGAAGACTTCGACGGTATCGAGCGCAATGCCTGTCCGACTACCGGTTCGTGCGGAGGCATGTACACCGCCAACACCATGAGTTCGTCGTTCGAGGCGCTCGGCATGTCGTTGATGTACTCGTCGACGATGGCCAATCCCGACCAGGAAAAAGTCGATTCGGCAGCCGAGTCGGCGCGCGTGCTGATCGAGGCAGTCAAGAAAGACATCAAGCCGCGCGACATCATCACGCGCAAATCGATCGAAAACGCCGTGGCGCTGATCATGGCCACGGGCGGCTCGACCAATGCGGTGCTGCATTACCTGGCCATCGCCCACGCCGCCGAAGTCGAATGGAGCATCGACGACTTCGAGCGCGTGCGCCAGCGCGTGCCGGTCATCTGCAACCTCAAGCCGTCGGGCCAGTACGTCGCCACCGACCTGCACGCGGCCGGCGGCATCCCTCAAGTATTGAAGATTCTGCTCAATGCCGGCCTGCTGCACGGCGATTGCCTGACCATTACCGGGCGCACGCTGGCCGAGGAGCTGGCCAACGTGCCCGACACGCCACGCGCCGACCAGCGGGTCATCTTCCCGATCGAAAAGGCACTGTACGAACAAGGCCATCTGGCAATCCTGAAGGGCAACCTGGCCACCGACGGCGCCGTGGCGAAGATCACCGGCCTGAAGAATCCGGTGATCACCGGCCCCGCACGCGTGTTCGACGACGAGCAAAGCGCGCTCGCGGCGATTCTCGCCGACCAGATCAAACCGGGGGACGTCATGGTGCTGCGCTACCTGGGGCCCAAGGGCGGGCCCGGCATGCCGGAGATGCTCGCGCCGACTTCGGCGATCATCGGCAAGGGCCTGGGCGAATCGGTCGGCCTGATCACCGACGGCCGTTTCTCGGGCGGCACGTGGGGGATGGTGGTCGGGCATGTGGCCCCCGAGGCCTTCGTCGGAGGCGGCATCGCCCTGGTGCAAGAGGGCGACTCGATCACCATCGACGCACACAAGCTGCTATTGCAGTTGAATATTCCCGACGACGAATTCGCGCGCCGCAAAGCCGCCTGGCGGCAGCCGGCGCCGCGCTATACGCGCGGCGTGCTGGCCAAGTTCGCCGCGCTGGCCCTGCCCGCCGACCGAGGCGCGGTCACCGGCTAGCCGTCGATGTTCGGGCGTGCACTGCTGAGCCTGCTAACCAGCACGGCAGCGTCACCCGTGGGCCCTTCCCCCGGCAGAACAGGCAAGCGCCTATCCTCGTTCCGGCATGCCGAGCGGAACAACGATAAATTCGACTGCAACGGAGACACCGCATGTGCAATTCTGAGAAGCGCACTTACGGCAGTCTGGTTGTCGATATCGACGGCAAAAGGCGCACGGCTAGCGAGGGCCAGTGGCATGATCCGGCCAGGGAGAATCTGGCGGTGGACGCCGGCCGGAACGTCAACGTGTGCTTCAACAGGGCCGGTGCGTGGGCATGGGCGCCGCTCGCCGACAAGGCGCCCTGATTTTCAGCACACAGGCCCGCCATCAGCCGCGTCTGGCCAACTCCTCGAGCACTGCCTGGCGCACCTGGTCGCGCAGCTGGCGCTGCAGATCGTCGCAGACATGCCGCGCGATGGTCTGCACGAGCCATGCGGTGTGGTCGATCAACGCGTCGTGGCAGCGCTTCTCCACCAGCGCGGTCACGTCCTTGCTCAATTGCGTCGAGAGCCGCACGCTCAAGCGCTCGGCCAACACGGCGACATCGTGCGGCAGCGCCAGCGGCTCGGCCGGCGCTGGCGACGAGGCGGCAGGTACTTCGCCAGGCTTGAGCACTTCGGTCAGTACAGGAATGCTCGGATCTGCGGGCGGTCTCGATTCGGGTGGATTCATGAACGTTGATCGTAGTTGTTGAGGGTATAACCGCGATCGCGATAGAAACGGTAGCGCTCGCGCGCGTCGGCCAGCTCCTGGGGATCGCGGCCGACCACCTCGAGCACGCGCTCGAAGCGGGCGAACTGCGCGGGCACCGCGCCGCCGAGATTGAGCAGCACCTGGTAATGCGGCGCCGCGTCGGCATCATCCAGGGTGCTGGCCAGCAGTACCGGCGTATGAGGCGCCAGCGCATCGTCCAGCGCGCAATGCGGCACGAACTCGAGCGCCGAGAACGTCCACAGCTGCTGATCGAACTCGCGCAGGTGCGCCGCCTCGCCCACCACCACCAGGCGCTGCCCGGCCGTCACCACCTTGCGCGTGAGCCGGCAGGCATAGCCCAGCCGGTCAGCCACATGAATGTGAAAGTCGATGCGCGTCACGGCATCAACGGCCTTCGCGGTCCATCAGGAACTGCGTGAGCAACGGCACCGGCCGACCGGTCGCGCCCTTGGCCGCACCGCTCTTCCAGGCCGTGCCGGCGATATCGAGGTGAGCCCACTCGTATTTGCCGGCAAAGCGCGCCAGGAAACAGGCCGCCGTGACGCTGCCGGCCGGACGCCCGCCGATGTTCGCGACGTCGGCGAAGTTGGACTTCAGCTGCTCCTGGTATTCGTCTTCGACCGGCAGGCGCCAGGCGGTGTCGCCCGCGTTGCGGCCGGCTTCGAGCAGTTGGTCGGCCAGCGCGTCGCTCTTGCTGAACAAGCCGCTGTTGACATGCCCAAGCGCGATGATGCAGGCACCGGTGAGCGTGGCCACGTCAACGACCGCCGCCGGCTTGAAGCGCTCGACATAGGTCAATGCGTCGCACAGGATCAGACGCCCCTCGGCATCGGTATTGAGGATCTCGATGGTCTGGCCCGACATGCTGGTGACGATATCGCCGGGCTTGTTGGCATTGCCCGACGGCATGTTTTCGCAGGTCGGCACCACGCCGATCACATTCAGCTTGAGGCCCATCTCGGCGACCGCGCGCATCGTGCCGAGCACCGAGGCGGCGCCGCACATGTCGTACTTCATTTCATCCATCGCCTCGCCCGGCTTCAGGGAAATGCCCCCGGAGTCGAACGTGATGCCCTTGCCGACCAGCACGATCGGCGCCGCCTTGGCCGGCCCGCCGTCATACTTCAGCACGATGAACTGCGGCGGCTCGGTCGATCCCTTGGCCACCGACAGGAACGAGCCCATTTTCAGCGCGGCGATCTGCTTCTCGCCCAGAATCTCGGCCTTGAGCTTGAACTCGCGCGCCAGCTTGCGCGCGGTATTGGCCAGGTGGGTCGGCGTGCACACATTGCCCGGCAGGTTGGCCAGGTCGCGCGCGAGATCCATGCCCCGACCAATGGCCAGGCCTCGCTTGAGCGCCACGCGGGCTGCCTGCAGATCATCGGCGGCCACACTCAGGACGAGCTTGCGCAGCGCGCCGCGCACCGGCTCGGGCTTGCTCTTCATTTGCGTGAAACGGTAAGCGGCGTCGCACGCCAACTGCACCGCCGTGCGCACTGCCCACGCGCCGTCCCGCCCCGGTACCGGCGCAGCCTGCGCCAGCGTCCAGAACGCGTCCGCCGCGTGCGTGGCCTGCAGCGCGCGCAGCGCGGCACGCGTGGCCTCGGTGTAGGCCTTCGGACTGAACTCGTCGTGGCGTCCCAGCCCGACCACCAGCACGCGCGCCGCGCCGATGCCCGGCACTTCGCGCAGCGTCACGGCGGCCCCCGGCTTGCCTTCGAGTTCGCCGGTTTTCACGAGACGGCTCAGCACACCCTTGCTGGCACGGTCGATCTGCAATGCGGCGCCCGCCAGGGCCTGCCCGTCGAATACGCCAACGACGATGCAGTCGGTTTTACCGCCGATCAACGCCTTGTCCGCCGCCTTGCTCCAGTCACAGGCTTTTATGCTAAAGTCCATCGCGCTTTCCTCGGATAAAATTCACTTGAGCCGCAATTATCCGCTTTTTTCCGCGGACGCCTCAACCGCGCCCGCAGACGAACCGTCCCCCCTTTTCCGTAATACCGCTAAATGATCTTTCAGCGCTCCCTGCAACGCGAGCTGAATTACACCGCCGGCGCCATCTTCCTGGTGCTCATGACGGTCATGCTGACGACCATGATGATCCGCATCCTCGGTTTCGCGGCGTCCGGCCGCACCGACCCGCGCGACGTGCTGGTGTTGATCGGCCTGGCCGTGATCGGCTACCTCGCGGTCATTCTGATCGTCACGCTGTTTGTCTCCATCCTGTTCGTGCTGACCCGCTGGTACAAGGATTCGGAGATGGTGGTGTGGTTTGCCGCCGGCCTGAGCATCACCGATTTCGTCAAACCGGTCCTGCGCTTCGCGCTGCCCTTCATTGGCGTGATCGCCCTGTGCGCGCTGTTCGGCTGGCCATGGGCCAACGAGCAGAGCAACCTGCTGCAGCAGCGATTCGAGCAGCGCAGCGACGTCTCGATGATCGCCGCCGGCCAGTTCCGCGAATCGACCGCCAATCAGCGCGTGTTCTTCGTCGAGAGCGTCAACGCCAACGCCACCAAAGTACATAACGTGTTCGTCAGCAGCACCGAGAACGGCAAGGTCAGTGTGGTGGTGTCCAAGGACGGCCAGATCGAGACCAAGCCCAACGGCGACCGCTTCATCGTGCTCGAGAAAGGCCGGCGCTACGATGGCGTGCCGGGCCAGCCCGGATACCGCATCATGGAATTCGAGCGCTACGCGGTCAAGATCGAAAACAACGCAGCGCCGATGCAAACCGACAATGCGCCGGCCAAGGGCGTGTCGACCCTGACCCTGCTGCGCGTTTTCACGCCGCAATACCAGGGCGAACTGGTCTGGCGCATCGGGCTGCCGCTATTGGCGCTTAACCTGGTGCTGCTGGCGATTCCGCTGGCCTACCAGAATCCACGGCACGGGCGCGCCATCAACCTCATCATCGCCGTGCTGGTGTACCTGTCGTACACCAACCTGCTGAGCCTGTCGCAAGCCTGGGTGGCGCAACGCACGTTGCCGCTGGCGCTCGGCGTTTGGCTGCTGCATGCGGTGGCGATGGGCGCGATCCTCGCGATGTACTGGCGCCGCCTGCGCTTCAAGCCGCTGATCTCGCCCGCGCTGCAAGCGGCGTTTTTCCGGCCGTTTTCCCGCAAGGAGCGCCAATGAAGATCTACGAACGCTACCTCGCGCGCCAGATCTATCTGGCCTTCTGCTTCATTTTGCTGGCCTTTGTCGGCCTGTTCGTATTCTTCGACCTGATCAACGAACTCGGTCATGTCGGGCAAGGCGGCTACAAGTTTCACCAGGCCTTGATGTACGTGCTGCTGTTCGCCCCGGCGCACTGCTATGAAATCACGCCGGTGGCGGCCCTGATCGCAGCGATTTATGTGTGCTCGCAGCTCGCCGGCAATTCGGAGTTCACGATCTTTCGCGTCTCCGGGCTGGGCACGATGCAGGCGCTCGGCTCGCTGCTCAAGATCGGCCTGCCGCTGGTGATTTTCACGTTCGCGCTCGGCGAGGGCGTGATCCCGAAGGCCGAACAACTGGCGCAACGCATTCGCCTGGAGGCCATGGGCAGCGCGGTGTCGTCGGATTTCCGTTCCGGCGTGTGGGTCAAGGACACCGTGACCAGTCAGGCCACCGGCAAGCGCGTGCTGCGATTCATCAACGTCGGCACGCTGCTGCCCGACAATACGATCACCAATGTCCGGGTCTATGAATTCGACACGGATTTCCACCTCGTGAGTGTGCGCTTTGCCACGCGCGGTGTTTTCAAGGCGCCGGATTACTGGGATCTGAGCGGCGTGTCGGAAACGCGCTTCGACCTCGCCAGTACGCCAGCGCCCGGCAAGACGTCATCGGCCGCCGACGCGCTGCAGCCGGTCTACCGAACCACGCAGGTGTACATCCCGAGTACCGAGATGCGTTCCGAATTGACGCCGCAGATTCTCTCGGTGCTGCTGGTGTCGCCCGACAACATGGCGATCTACAACCTGTTTTCGTATATCAAGCACCTGCAGGAGAATCAGCAGGACGCGCAGCGCTACCAGATCGCCCTGTGGCAAAAGATCCTCTACCCGTTCGCGATTCTGGTGATGATGGCGCTGGCGCTGCCGTTCGCGTATTTGCATGCGCGTGCGGGTGCGATCGGCCTGAAAGTGTTCGGCGGCATCATGCTCGGCATGAGCTTCCAGCTGCTCAATAGCCTGTTTTCCCACCTGGGGTTGCTCAACACGTGGCCGCCGGCGGTCACCGCAGCCCTGCCCGCCACCGTCTACGCCATCCTGGCGATTGGAGCGCTCAAATGGGTGGATCGACACTAACGGACGGCTCGCGAGCCTTGATATTGTTCGGTCACGGCGCGCGCGATGCGCGCTGGGCCGAGCCATTCGAGCGCCTGCGGCAGATGCTCTCGACAGCGCGGCCCGAGCTGCGCGTCGCGCTGGCGTTTCTGGAACTGATGAGTCCTTCGCTGCCCGACGCCGTCGCGGCGGCGGCATCGGCCGGTTGCCTGGAAATCACGGTGGTGCCGATGTTTCTCGGTCAGGGCGGACATGTGCGCAAAGACTTGCCGAATTTGATCGACGCCTGCCGCGCAGCGCATCCCGAGCTCGCGCTGCACTGCGTCACGGCCGTGGGCGAAGACTCCGGCGTACTCGCGGCGCTGGCCGCGTATTGCCTGCAGCAGGTGGCGGCCGGCTGACGGTGGCTCAGGCGGCCAGGCGGCCAGCCTGCAGCGCCTGCCGAACTTCCGGGCTCAGATCGGCCTCGAGCAGCGCGCGAAACGCCTCGCCGATTAGCAGCAAACTCGGTTGCGCCGGATCGAACCAGGCGCGCGCCGCGCCGGCGGCCATCTGGCCCAGCGTCATGCTCGTATGGCGTTCGCGCGGCGTGCTGCAGGCCTCGACGATCGCCACCGGCGTATGCGCCGGCTTGCCGTGCGCAATCAGCTCGGCGGCAATCACGTCGGCCGAATCCCGGCCCATGTAATACACCAGTGAGTCGGCCTCGACCTGAGCACGAATCTCCTCGCTCTCCGGCGCACGGCTGCGCGTTGCGAAAGCCACGCTGCGCGCCACCCCGCGCAAGGTCAGCGAGCGGCGCAGCAGTGCCGCGCTGGCAATGGCCGCGGTGATCCCCGGCACCACGTCGAATTCGATACCGGCGGCCTCCAGCGCGCGCATTTCCTCGTCGGCGCGGCCGAACAGCATCGGATCCCCGCCCTTGAGCCGCACCACGACCGCATGCCGGCGGGCACAGTCGACCAATTGCTTGTTGATGAAATGCTGGGCGGTCGCATGCCGGCCGCACCGCTTGCCTACCGCCACCAGACGAGCCTGTCCGCACAGGGCCAGCAGCTCCGGCTCGATCAGCGCGTCGTGCAGCACGACATCCGCCATGCCCAAAATCCGTGCGCCGCGCACCGTAATGAGGTCTGCCGCGCCCGGTCCTGCACCCACCAAATAGACTTTACCCATGATTCTTTGCTCGCCACTCGTGACTGGAGGTTGACCTCATCCAGTGAACGCACGAATCATGCCCGCGGCCACCGTGTGATGCGTCGCCTCGTCGATCAGCACGAAAGCGCCAGTCGCCGGATGCTGCTCGTAGGTGTCGCACACGAGCGCCTTTTGCAGGCTGATCTGCACCGCGCCGATATCGTTCATCTCCAGCGTGCCCTTGTGCTGGCCATGCGACAGCGTGCCGACGTCGAGCACCGAGTCGACGCTGCCGACCCGGGCGAACACATTGGCGGTGGTCTGCTTGAGAATGTATTTGCGCTGCGACGACAGCGGCTCGTGGTCGAACCAGCACAGGTCGGCGCTCAATTTGCGGGCCGGCTCGATCGGCGCCTCGGCCGCCACCAGAATGTCGCCGCGCGAAATGTCGACGTCCTCGGCCAGGCGTACCGTCACGCACTGCCCGGCATGCGCCTGGGCGAGTTCGCCGCGCGGCCCGATGATCTCGGCCACCGTCGCGCGATGACCGGCCGGCAGCACGCGCAGCGCCTGCCCCACCGAGACCGTGCCGGCTTCGACACGCCCCATGTAGCCGCGGAAGTCGTCGGCGTGGCTGCCGTCCTGGCGCGCCACCAATTGCACCGGGAAGCGCAGCTCGGCAGCGCCGCCGCCCACCTCATCGACCGGCAGCGATTCGAGCACGTCGAGCAGCGGCTCGTCCTGATACCACGGCATGCGCTCGCTGGCCGTCACGATGTTGTCGCCCTTGAGCGCGGAGACCGGCACGAAGCGCACGCTTTGCAACCCCAGCCGTTGCGCCAGCGCCAGGTAGGCGGCGCGAATCGCGTTGAAGCGCGCTTCGCTGTAGTCGACCAGGTCCATCTTGTTGATCGCCACGATCACGTGCGGCAGTGCCAGCAGCTTGACGATCGCGCTGTGCCGCTTGGTTTGCGCCAGCAGCTCGGTACGCCCATCCACCTCGCTCACGCGGGTCGCGTCGATCAGGATGATCGCCGCGTGCGCGGTCGAGGCGCCGGTCACCATGTTGCGCGTGTACTGCTCGTGACCGGGCGTGTCGGCGATGATGAACTTGCGCTTGGCGGTGGCGAAATAGCGGTAGGCGACGTCGATCGTGATGCCCTGCTCGCGCTCGGCTTCCAGCCCGTCGGTCAGCAGCGCCAGATCGATGTCCTCGCCCGCAGTGCGCTTGTGCTTGGCACGCGCGAGCGCGCTGAGCTGGTCCGACAGCACGGCCTTGCTGTCGTATAACAGACGCCCGATCAGCGTGCTCTTGCCGTCGTCGACACTGCCGGCCGTGATGAAGCGCAGGACGCCGAGGTCTTCGGCGGGATGAATCAAGGTCATAGTGAAACTCGCAAATAATCGTGACGGATCGGTGGCGCGCCGCTCAGAAATACCCCTGCTTCTTGCGCAGTTCCATGGCCGCCTCGGAAGTCTGGTCGTCCATGCGGGTGGCGCCTCGTTCGGTGATCTCGGTCACCATGGTCTCGGCGATGATGCGCTCGGCCGTGTCGGCGGTACTCGCCACCGGGCATGTGCAGCTGATGTCGCCCACCGTGCGAAAACGCACCGACACGCGTTCGCTCGTCTCGCCATCGAGCTTGGGCGTGAGCGGCGTGACGGGCACCAGCAGCCCGCGCCGGCGTACGATTTCGCGCTCGTGAGCGTAATAGATCGGCGGCAGCGCCAACTCCTCGCGCGCGATGTATTGCCAGACGTCCAGCTCGGTCCAGTTGGAAATCGGGAACACGCGCATTTGCTCGCCGGCGTGCATGCGCGCATTGAACAGATGCCACAGCTCGGGGCGCTGCGCTTTCGGATCCCACTGGCCGAACTCGTCGCGAAACGAAAAGATGCGCTCCTTCGCGCGGGCCTTTTCCTCGTCGCGGCGGGCGCCGCCGATCAAGGCGTCGAACCCGTGCTCGGCGATCGTCTCGAGCAGCGTGACGGCTTGCGCCGCATTGCGCGAATCGGTGTCCTTGCGCAGCCGCACGGTGCCACGCTTGATCGAATCTTCCACATGCCCCACCACCAGCTGCGCGCCGAGCGACGCCACATGGCGGTCGCGAAATTCGATCACTTCCGGATAATTGTGGCCGGTATCGATATGCACCAGCGGGAACGGCAAGTGCGTCTTGCGGTGCGAGCCCAGGCCAAAGGCCTTGAGCGCGAGATGCAGCACGACCACCGAATCCTTGCCGCCAGAGAACAGCAGCGCGGGCTTGCGGCACTCGGCCACCACTTCGCGCAGGATGTAAATCGACTCGGCCTCGAGCCAATCGAGATGGTCCATGCGGACCGGATTCGGCTGCCGTTGCGCTTGCGCCACTTCGTGCATTACACCCATGATGATTATTCCTGACTGATGAAATGTGGAATTCGAAACCTGACGGCCAGCTACAGCGCCGAGACGACCGGAACGCCGCGCAGGTTGCCCGCGTGCAGGCCGCACTCCTTGCTGTCCTGGTGTTCCCACCACCAGCGTCCGGCCCGGCTGTCCTCGCCCGCTTTCACCGCGCGTGTGCAGGGCTCGCAACCAATGCTCGGGTAGCCGCGCGCGTGCAGCGGATTGACCGGCACGTCGCGCGCGGTCAGGTAGGCCCACACCTGGGCCTCGCTCCAGTCGAACAGCGGGTTGTACTTGGCGATGCCGCGCGCGTCATCCTGCTCGGCCAGCGCCAGCTCGCCGCGCGTGACCGACTGTTCGCGGCGTTGTCCGGTCAGCCAGGCGTCGGCGCTGGACAGCGCGCGGTTCAGCGGCTCGACCTTGCGGATATGGCAGCACGCCTTGCGCAACTCGACGCTCTCGTAGAAAGCATTAAGGCCGTGTTGCCTGACGTAGCCGTCGACCGCCTCGGGCTGCGGCTGATACTGCGCGATGTCGTACCCGTAATGCACCTTGACCTGATGGATCATGCCGACCGTCTCGGCATGCAGGCGACCGGTATTGAGCGTGAAGATCTCGACCGGCAGTTGATTCGACAGAATCGCATGCGTGAGCAGCATGTCCTCGGCGGCCAGGCTGCTGGCGAACTTCAATTGCCGGTGCCGTCCGGCGATCTGCCGCAGACGCTCGATCAGCACTGCCTCGAGCCTGTCGAGCTCGGCCGCGCCGCTATCCGATTCCTTCTGATGACTCTCTCGCATCGCGCGAACTCCTGTTTCGATTCAGTTATGACACCAGCCTCGCGGCCGCCAGCATCAGCGTGGCCGCCAGCGCGCCGCGCACCATGCGCTCCGGCAAATGACGCGCCAGGTTCGCGCCGACCCAGATGCCCGGCAACGAACCCACCAGCAACGCGCCCAACAGCGGCCAGTGCACGGTCCCGAGCCAGACATGCCCGAGCGCGGCGGCCGCCGTCAACGGCATCGCATAGGCGATATCGGTGCCCGCCACCTCGGCGGGCCTGAGCTCCGGATAGAGCAGCAAAATCAGCGTCGCGCCCACCGCGCCGGCGCC
>JAGXBI010000194.1 GCA_018971155.1 Burkholderiales bacterium | reverse complement strand
TGGTTGAAGCGAAGCTGGCCGGGCATCCTTGCGGCGAGCGCTTGCGACAGATGCGCGCGGGGCGTCGCGGCATGCCGTACGCGGCGTTTCTGGCGCTCTCGGCGCTGGTGATCGCGAGCATTTGAGGCGGCGACGAAATGCGGGCTCGAGGAGGAACATGCAGTGCACGCTAAAGCGGGCCGGGGCGACTAGCCACCAGGCGCCGCGCCGACAACGGGGAGCCGCGGCCATCGAGTTCATGCTCATCATGGCGGTGTTGCTGCCGGCGTTTTACGTGGGGGTGGCCTTTGCCGTTACGCTGCTGGCGCAGCAAATGGTGACCCAGGCCACTGCCGAAGGGGCGCGCGCGGCATTGCGCGGCTGCTCGCTGGCCGACCGGGAGAACCAGGCGACCCAGGCGGTGCGCAACGACCTGTCATGGCCGGCCGTGCCGGTGGGCCAGCCGCAGTTCGTGCAGGACGCCCAATATCCCTGTCCCGCCGACGGCACCACCAGCGCGAGCACCCCGGCGCAATGCATCCTGCACGTCACGCTGTCGGTCAAGCAGCAGTTGGTGGCGAATTGGCCGGGACTGGGCGACCTGATACCGCAGACCTTGAATGCGAGTGCGGCGGTCACGCTCAACACCTCGGATCTGGGCGCCGGCAGCACGTGCGTCAGCGGCTGATTCTCGCCGCGATTTTCAACCCGACAAAAACCCATGAACAAAGTCACCAAGGTCATCGCTGCCGCGCTGGTGTTAGCCGGTCTGGCGCTTGCCGTGTTCGCGCTCATCCTGGGCCGCCGGCATGCGCCGCCGGCGCCGCCGGCGGGCTCGCCGGCATTGGCCGCGCAGCACGCGGTGGTGGTGGCGGCACAGGCGCTGCCGCCGGGCGTGCCGATCACGGCCGCCGCCCTCAAGCTCGCGCCGATGACCAATCCCCCGGCCGGCAGTTACGCCAGCGCCGCCGATGTCATCGGACAGGTGCCGGTGGTGGCGGTGGCCGCCGGCGCGCCGATCATGCCCGGCACGCTGGCCCATGGCCTGGCGACCCAATTGGCCGATGGCGAGCGCGCCGTGGCAGTGCCGGTCAACGCGTTGTCCGCGGTGGGCAACCTTATCAAGCCGGGCGACTACGTCGACGTGTTCTTCTCGCTGCGACTTGGCCAGAACCCAGCCGTTGCCCAGTCGCGTCTGCTGGCCTCGCGGGTGCGCGTGCTGGCCTACGGCGCCGCGACACTCGATAACCGCAACGGCGTTGCCAAGAAGGGGGAGGCTGTCGCCCCGGCGTCCACCGCTGTGCTCGCGGTGCCGGTCGACGGCGTCAACCGGCTGATGCTGGCCGCGCAAAATGGCAAGCTGACGCTGGCATTGCGCGCGCCGAACGATGACGATGCGTCCGATCCCGCGCTGTTTCCGCGACCCGCTTCGGTGCTGATGGCCAAAAACAATCTCGATCCGGCGCAGCGCCAGGCGCTGCAAAGCCCCGATAACCAAGCCTTCGCGGGGCTGGCGCTGGGACAGTTGGCAGGCAGGGGCGATGCGGGCCCCTCGGCGCCGGCCGTGCATGCCGATGGCGCGGCTCGGCGCGAGCGAACCGTGCAGGTGATCCGGGGGGCGCGCCAGCAAGCGGAGCCTTATTAATTCGCTTGCCGAAATAAATGAATCAGTTAAGCTCGGGCGACAGGCAACCGGCACTCAGCACAGGACGATCCACGACACGATGAAGATGAGCCCGATTCGCTACGCAAGATTTTTCGCCGGCATGCTGCTGATGTGCCTGGCCTGGTGCGCCGTTGCTGCCGAAGGCAACGCGTCGACGCTGGTGCTGGGCCTGCATGAACAGCGCGAACTGCCGTTGCCGGCCGGGTTGGCGCGCATCGCGGTGGCGGACCCCGCAGTGGCCGACGTGCTCGTGCTGCGCGGCGAGGGCGGCGCGCGCGGCGGCGTGCTGCTGGTCGGCAAAAAGGCCGGCACCACGACAGTGACCGCGTGGCAGCGCAACGGGACGACCCGCGTGTGGCACGTGCAGGTGCGCGGCGCGCTCGAATCGGCACTGTCGCCGCAACAGGCGCGCGGCGGCGCCTCGCTCACGGTCAGCGACGGCGCCGCGGTGATCGGCGGGCAGGCATCGTCGATGCTGTCGCACCAGCGCACCGATGCGGCTGCGCACGATGCGGCCGGCAGCAAGGGCCACGTGCTCGACACCTCGACCGTGGGCACGGGCGGCGTGGTTCAGGTCGACGTGAAGATCGTCGAATTCAGCAAGACCGCGCTCAAGCAAGCCGGTTTCGGCTTCCTGCTGCAGCACAACGGCAAGAACGGGGCGTCGGGCATCAGCGGCAGCGGCGGACCGCTATCGAATGCCTTCAACCTGGTGATCGCGCCTACCTCCGGTTGGCTGCACTTTGCCGGCAACCTGAGCTTTCTGCAAAGCAACGGGCTCGCGCGCGTGCTGGCCGAGCCGACCCTGGTGGCCCTGTCGGGACAGAGCGCCAGTTTCCTGGCCGGCGGCGAGTTGCCGATCCCCGAGTCGGGCGGTCTGGGTACCACCGATATCGTCTACAAGCCCTACGGGATCGGGTTGACGGTCACGCCGACGGTGCTCTCGCATGATCGCATCGCCTTGAAGGTCGCGCCCGAGGCCAGCGAGATCGATTTCAGCAATGCGATTACCACCAACAGCATTCAGATTCCCGCCATCACGACGCGCCGGGCCGACACCACGGTGGAGCTCGGCGATGGCGAGAGCTTCGTGATCAGTGGCCTGGTCTCGCGCACCACGATGTCGAATGTCGATAAGGTGCCGCTGCTGGGCGACCTGCCCATTATCGGCACTTTCTTTCGCAGCCTGCAGTACTCGCAAGATGAAAAGGAACTGGTGATTATCGTTACGCCGCACCTGGTCAAGCCGATCGCCAAGGGAGTGGCGTTGCCGCTGCCCGGACAGGACCGCGAACAGCACAACGGTCCGGTGTGGGGCGATTACCTGATGGGCGCGGCCGGCTCCTCGGAAGTGCCGGGTTTCTCGAAATAGACGCGGTACCGGGTGTGTGAGGGCGCTCAAATGAATGCTCCAAGCAAAATACTGAATTCCATGACCGAGCTGCATCGTTTTCTGTTTTGCTCATCGCACGGCGCGCACGGCCAGTGGCTCTCCAGCGCGCTGCGCGATGCCGGCATCCTGCTGCAGGAGAACGATCGACCGGCACTGTTGCAGCAGCGCGTCATGGACCTCGATCCGCAGGTGGTGCTGCTTGATTTTTCGGGTGACCTCGATCCCGCCAGGCCGCAGGAGAGCGGTGCCGGCGGCATTGCTTACGCGACCGAACTGGCCAAGGTGCTGACGCGTTGCACGCCTGCCTTGCCGCTGGTGGCAGTCGGCTCGACGACATGCCCCGAGGGTACGGTTGCCGCCTTGCGCGCCGGCGTGCACGAATTCATCGACATGTCGCGCGGTGCCGACGAGGCGCTCGAAGTGGTGCGCCGCGTGCTCGAGGGCGCCCATGCCGCACCGGTGGCGACGCCGTTGCGCCATGGCCGCTTCGTCGTGCTGCTGGGCGTGCGCCCGGGCGTCGGCTGCAGCACGCTGAGCGCCCATTTGACGCATATGCTGCAGGCGCATGGCTTGAGAAATCACGGCGAATCATCGCCAGCGGCGCCGGCCGTGCCAGGCGCGCCGGTGGCCAGTCATGCCGCGCTGCTCGACCTGGGACTGCCGGCCGGTGACTGCTCGCTGTATCTCAACACGCAAAGCGACTTCAATTTTGCCCAGGCCGTGCTCAATTTGCGGCGACTCGACGAGACGCTGGTGCATACCGCCATGGGTCACCATGCCAGCGGCTTCGTGGTGTTGCCGCTGCCGCGCGATCTTGCCGAAATGCGCAGTGTCGCCCATGCCGATGCACTGGCGCTGACGGACCGGCTGCGCGGCTTTTTCGACGTCACGGTGGCGGACCTCGGCGGATTTTCCAACACGGCGTTCCTCGCCAACCTGGCCCGCGCGGCGGACGAAGTGTGGCTGGTGACCGATCAGAGCGTCGGGGCGATCGTGTCGCTGGCGACGCTGTTGCGCGAGCTCGACGAGAGTGGCGTGCCGCACAGCGCCATGCAACTGGTGGTCAACCGCTACGACCCGCGCTACGGCATGGCGGCCGACCAGATCGCGCGGCGTTTCGAGTTGCCGCTGTGCGGAGTCTTGCCGGATCGGCCCGTGGCGCTGCTGGCGGCTGCCAACCAGGGCAAATTGACATGCGAGACCGCGCCCCAGGATGCCTATGTGCGCGCCCTCAAACCGCTGGCCGAACGACTGTCCGGCCCTGCCGCGGCTGTGCCGCCGCAGGCTCGCCGCTGGCTTGGCAAATTGATGAGAAAGTGACTTCGACATGAGCGATGCGATTGAATTTGCCGACGACAGCCGCGCGTTTGCCCAGACGCAGCAATTCCAGGACATCAAGAATGCCGCGCACGAACACCTGCTCAGTCGTATCGAGGAGCTTGGCGCCGAGTTCGGACGCTGGACGCGCGGGGCGATCCAGCAGTTCGTCGACCTGGAGATGGACAGCTTCGCACGACTGCGCCGAATCCCAATCAACGAGTCCGAACTGCGCCAGATCGCCGATGCGCTGACCAAGGAGCTGGCGGGGTTCGGTCCGATCGAGGACTTGCTCAACGACCCGCTGG
Source organism: Burkholderiales bacterium (assembly GCA_018971155.1). GTDB lineage: Bacteria > Pseudomonadota > Gammaproteobacteria > Burkholderiales > Burkholderiaceae > Pandoraea. The sequence continues at coordinate 2,407 of JAGXBI010000194.1, read as the reverse complement.
TCGAAGACATTCTGATCAACGGCTACAACGATGTTTATGTGTCGCGGCATGGCGTGCTGCAGCACGAGCCGGTGCGCTTTGCCGATAATCAGCATCTGCTGAGAATCGTGCGCCGCATTCTGGCGCCGATCGGCCGGCGGCTCGATGAATCGAATCCGATGGTCGATGCGCGCCTGCCCGACGGCGGTCGTCTGAACGTGGTGATCGAGCCGCTGGCGGTGGACGGACCGGTGGTGTCGATCCGCAAATTTCGCAAGGACCCGCTCAAGCCCGCCGACTTGCTGGCGCTGGGCAGCTTCAACGAGGAAATCTACGCATTGCTCGACGCGGCGGTGAAGGCGCGCTGCAGCATCCTGGTCTCGGGGGGCACGAGCTCGGGCAAGACGTCGCTGCTCAATGCGCTGGCCAGTTTCATTCCGAGCACCGAGCGCGTCGTGACCATCGAGGACACCGCCGAGCTGTCGCTGGCCCACCCGCACGTGGTGCGCATGGAGGCGCGTCAGGGCGGCTACGAAGGCACCGGCGAGGTGACCATCCGCGATCTGATTCGCAATAGCCTGCGCATGCGGCCGGACCGCATCATCGTCGGCGAAGTGCGCGGCGCCGAGGTGCTCGAAATGATGCAGGCGATGAACACCGGACATGAAGGCTCGATGGGCACCATCCATGCCAACTCACCGCGCGAATGCCTGTACCGGTTGGAGATGTTGGCGGGGTTCGCCGGCTTCCAGGGCAGCGAGGCGAGTCTGCGCCGGCAAATCGCCAGTGCGCTCGACTTCATCGTGCAGATCGGCCGCCTCTCGAGCGGGCGGCGCAGGATTCTGTCGATCACCGAGGTCACCGGCGTGAGCGACGCGGTGATCTCGACCCAGGAACTCTATCGGCACGAGGCTTACATCGCGCCCGACGGCGAGGAAAAGGATCGCTGGGTGGCGCTTGGCATTCAGCCGCACTCGCCGAAACTGCAACGCTTTCGGGAACTGGCGCGCGGCGCGCCGGCCGCTGCGCCGGATGGTGGCGCCAGCGGCGGGTTCTTCGGGCGGGGGCGCAACAAATGAGCATCTTCCTGTGGCTCGGTTGCGCGGCGTTGCTGCTGCTCGGCGCCGGTCTGGAGTTATGGCGCCGCGCGTCCTGGCAGGCGCAGAACCAGGCTACGCGTGCCTTCATCGAGCGACAGGTCGCCGCCAGCCTGCCAATGAAAGAGGCCGCGGCACAAGCGGCGCCGACCTGGCGCATGCGCCAGCAGGCGCGCCCCTGGGAGGGATTTTTCGAGCGCGCCGGTGTGTTGCCGAGCGCGGGTTTTTACGCGCAGTGGCTGGTTCCGGCAGCAGTGGTCGCCGCGCTGGCCCTGCTGATCGGCGGCGTGCTGTCGGCGATAGTGGCGCTCGCGCTTTATGCCTTGCTCGTGTATTTCCGGTTTTGGTTCAAGGCCGAGAAGCGTTATCAGGTGATCGTGCGGCAACTGCCGTCGTTTCTGGACAGCATGGTGCGGCTGCTGACGGTCGGCAACAGTTTGCCCTCGGCCTTTCAGACGGCAGCCGGCAATACCGAGGACCCGCTGGCGGGGCTGTTGCAACGTGCGGTATCGCAGGTGCAGGCCGGCATGGATCTCGACATGGCGCTGGTTCAGGTCGCGCGGGTGCATCGCATCGACGAACTGTTTCTGTTTGCCGCCATCGTCGATCTGAGCACGCGCTTTGGCGGGCGCGCTGATCAAATCCTTGCGCGCATGGCCGCCTTCATGCGCGACCGCGAGCAGGCCCAGCAAGAACTGTCGTCGCTGTCCTCGGAGACGCGTGTCTCGGCGTGGGTGCTGGCGCTGCTGCCGATTTGCGTCGCGGGTTTTCTGATGATGTTCAATCCGAGCTTTTTCGAACCCATGCTCTATACGTCGTCGGGCCAGCAAATGCTGTTGGTCGGGCTCGGCCTGGAGGTGCTGGGCGGCTTTTTGCTGTACCGCCTGGCAAAGTCGATCTGAGGCGCCCATGGCACATTCTCTGGCTCACCAACTGCTGACACTGGCGATGCTGCTGATGGCCGGCGGCTTGTTGCTGGCCGGCGGCGCGCTCGCCATGCGGGCCTACCAGCAGCTGCGCAGCAGCAAGGTGATCGACCGCATGCTGGCTGTGCGCCAGACGCGCCTGGCTGCGGCCGGGCAGGGCGACATCGCGCCGCCGACGGTGCCGGCGGAGCTCCCGCCGCGTGCCGCGCGTCGGCTCGAGCAGTTGGTGGTGTCCGTCGGGCAGCGCTGGTCGACCACGCGCCTGGGCGAGTATCTGATCGCCGATGAAGATCGCCGGTTGCTCGAGCAATGCGGCGCGGGGGGCGCGCGCGCGCAGGCGCTGTTCCTGTTGTCCCGTGTCGTCCTGATCGTGCTGCTGCCGGTGCTGACGTGGTTCTGGCTGCA
>JAGXBI010000193.1 GCA_018971155.1 Burkholderiales bacterium | reverse complement strand
GTTCAATACCAGGCCAAATTCCGCGCGTAGCGTGGCGGCCGATTTGAAACGGCCGTCGGCACCGAGGTTGTCCTTGAAGAATCGGTTGAGCGCACCGGGGATGTGGCCGCCGACAGGGTCGAGCGTTTCGTTCTCACCGCGATAGCGGTCCGGCGCGCGCGCATCGACCACCAGTCGTTCATGCGTTGCGAGGTTGCGTTCGACGGCCTCGACGTCCGCCGTGGTCGCCAGCGGATCGCCGGGGGTGAAATCCCCGGGCGGCGGTGGTTCCGGCGGGTCGGCCGAGAGCGGCAGCCCCGCGGCTTCCCACGCCTGCAGGCCGCCGTCGAGCACGGCGACCGATTCATGGCCCAGCCAGCGCAGCAGCCACCAAAGACGTGCCGCATATGCGCCGCCCTGCGCGTCGTAGGCGACGACCTGCTGGCCGCGCGAGACGCCGCAATCGGCCAGATGACGGATCAATGTCTCGCGGTCCGGCAAAGGGTGTCTTCCGTTCTTGCCGGTTACCTGGCCGGACATGTCGCGCTCGAGGTGCATGTAGAAGGCGCCGAAGATATGACCGTCGACATAGGCTGCTTCGCCTGCCGCCGGATTGGCCAGATCGAAACGGCAATCGAACACGGTGAGCGTTGGGCCGGCATCGGCCGCGTTGATCAGTGCGTCGAGATTTTGCGCGCTGATGAGCGTGGTGAAATGTGTGTGGACCATGATGTCTCCGGGAGAACATGACCGAACGGTCGGCGCCGATTGGCGCGACCCGGCCATGCCGTTCAATGGAATGATTGCCGCATCGGGACGATCGGGCACCGCGCGTCGATTGCCTGCAGCCACTCCGCTTCCTAGTGTAGCGAAGATTCCGCCCGATATTGTGAAATGGCTGTCGCGCTACGGACTTGCCGACGGCCGCTCGCGATGCGCACGGCAAAAGCAAAACGGCGGACCGAAGTCCGCCGTGTGCTTGCGGCTTGATGCGCAACGTCGGGGCGGCTAGAAATCGCCGAGCTGGCGGCGCAGGAACTCGTGGAAATGCTGCATGCCGTCTTCCATGGGACTCTGGTAGGGGCCCGTTTCGGACACGCCGCGATCGAGCAGAATGCGGCGACCGGCGTCCATGCGCTCGGCGATTTCGTCGTCTTCGCGCGCCGTTTCCATGTAGGCGGCCCGTTCGGCCTCGACGAACTCACGCTCGAACAGCGTGATTTCTTCCGGATAGTAGAACTCGACGACATTCGTGGTTTTTTGCGGCCCGCGTGGAATGAGCCACGACACCACGAGGACGTGCGGATACCATTCGATCATCAGGTTCGGATAGTAGACCATCCAGATCGCTCCGAAATCCGGCGCCTTGCCTTCGCGATAACGCAGCAGCATGTCGTGCCACTGACGATAAATCGGACTGCCGGGCTTGGTCAGGCCCTGATGCACGCCCACGGTCTGCACGCTGTACCAATCGCCGAACTCCCAGCGCAGGTCGTCACACGATACGAAGCTGCCCAGACCGGGATGGAACGGCACAACGTGGTAGTCCTCGAGATAGACCTCGATGAAGGTTTTCCAGTTGTAATTGCATTCGTGCATCTCGACGTGGTCGAACATGTAGTCCGTGAAGTCGAGGTGGTGTGCGACGCCCAGCCTGGCCAGATCGGATTGCACGTCCCGGCCTTCGGCCTCGAACAGCAGTCCGTTCCAGCGCTGCAGCGGGAATTTGTTCAGGTTGAGGCACGGATTCTCGGGAAAATGCGGCGCTCCCAGCAACTCGCCCCGCGTGTCGTAGGTCCAGCGGTGCAACGGGCAAACGATATTGCGGGCAGTACCCCGTCCATTGAGCATCAACGCCTGGCGATGACGGCATACGTTGGAGAGCAGCTCGACCCCGTGATCATTACGCACGAGCAAACGCCCCTCCTGTTCTGCGGGAAGAGCGAAATAATTGCCGGCTTCCGGCACCATCAATTCGTGGCCGACATAACGCGGACCACGTTTAAACAACGTTTCGACCTCACGCGCGAGAAGCGCTTCGTCGAAATAGCTATATACCGGTAACTGACTGTGCGCTGGCTTGAGTTGCAACGCGCTGCTCAGATTGGACATTCCCACTCCCGTCGAAAGCTTGAAAGCAGTGAACAACCCAACCATCGAAGAATCGATTTAGGGAAACCCGTAATTATACCGGCAGATATACGGAAAATCGTGTATCAATACGGAAATTCGTCGGTTTCTGCCATGTATTGTCGTTGGCGCTCATCCCGGACGTCGCTTGCGCGCCACGATCGGGAGGGCCGGCGTCACAATCGCCCGCCGGCTTGGCGTTGCGGTGCGCGGCTCGGGTCGGACGTTTGCGCCTGTCGAGGCTTCCTGCAGGGCGCGAGAAGCCCACTTTCCGGGGCGTCGATCGAGGGCAAAGCCGTAATCGTCGACAGGACAATGAAAAAAGCCCGTGGCTGTCGCCTACCGGGTCTCGCGAACGTTCAACCCTGGTTCGACTGGCGTGCCAGGCGGTACAAATGGTGCAGACGTTCCCCTCTAATAACGCGGCGACGAGCCCTGCCCCACGGGGTCTCGGCGGCGGTCGTCCAACCCGCCGATGCTTGCTGGCATGGGGATGCGTGGCATGCGCAACCGCCCCGGTTCGGTAAAACCGTGCCGGGGACCGTCTTTGCGGATTGGATGACATATGTCAAACTGGTCTGCGGTTGGCGCCGCTTTGCCGTAAAATGGAATATTCGATCCGAATTTTTAGATCCATGGCGAAGACCGTGACATCGACGGAAGCACAGCCGTCCGAGGCCCCCCCCAGTTATGAGGCGGCCCTGGCCGAGCTCGAGCAGCTGGTGGGGCGCATGGAAAGCGGCGAGTTGGGGCTGGAGGCCTCCCTGACGGCGTATCGGCGTGGCGCGGAACTGGTGAAGTACTGTCAGGCAATGCTGACGCGCGTCGAGCAGCAGGTGAAAGTCCTCGAAAACGACACTCTCGAACCGCTCGATACCGCACCGGCGGATGAATAGAACAGATCAATGACGTCAACAGATGATTTTTCCTCCTGGACCAAGGTGGTCCAGGCTCGTACCGAAGCCGCGCTCGATCAATGGTTGCCCCCGGCAGGAATGCATCCCACGCGCCTGCACGAGGCGATGCGCTATGCCGTGCTGGGTGGCGGCAAGCGCGTCAGGCCGCTGCTTTGCCATGCGGCCGGCGAGTTGATGCAGGCGCTGCCGGAAGTGCTTGATCGCGCGGCTTGCGCGCTCGAGATGATTCACGCGTATTCGCTGGTGCATGATGACTTGCCGTGCATGGATGACGACGCGCTGCGCCGTGGCAAGCCCACCGTGCATGTGCAGTACGACGAGGCGACCGCTTTGCTGGTGGGCGATGCGCTGCAAACCCAGGCGTTCGTCCTGCTGAGCGAGCCCGTGCCGGCATTGGCCGCAGGCCAGACCGCCGCGCTGGTTCACGAGTTGGCGTTGGCGAGTGGCTCGCTGGGCATGGCCGGCGGCCAGGCAATCGATCTCGAGAGCGTCGGCAAGCGTCTTACGCGGGATCAGCTCGAGACGATGCACCGGATGAAAACCGGCGCGCTGCTGCGCGCCTCGGTGCGCATGGGCGCGGGATGCGGCCGCGCATTGGTCGACGACGAGGCGGCGGCGCTCGACGCCTATGCCGGCGCCATCGGCCTGGCTTTTCAGGTGGTCGACGACATTCTCGACGCAACCACTGACTCGGCCACGCTCGGCAAGACCGCAGGCAAGGACGCCGCAAACGACAAGCCGACCTATGTGTCGCTGATGGGGCTGGCCGACGCCAGAGTGCTGGCCGAGGATTTGCGGCGCGACGCTCATGCCGCGATACGCGAATTCGGCTCCGCGGCGGCCCGTCTGCGCTCGCTGGCCGACCTGGTGGTCGATCGAATCAACTGACGATACCCGACAGAATCGGCGCGGTGTTGGCAACCCGCTCAATATGGAACGACGATGTACGAACTACTGAAAACCATTGATGATCCGGTAGCGCTGCGCCAGCTCGAGCGCCGCCAGCTCGCGCCCCTGGCCGAGGAGCTGCGCGCTTTCGTGCTGGAGAGCGTGTCGCGCACGGGCGGGCACCTGTCGTCCAATCTCGGCACGGTGGAGTTGACGATCGCCTTGCATTACGTGTTCAACACGCCGGAAGACCGCATCGTCTGGGACGTTGGCCACCAGAGCTATCCTCACAAAATCCTGACCGGGCGCCGCGAGGGCATGAAGACGCTGCGCCAGTTCGACGGCATCTCGGGATTTCCGCGTCGCAGCGAGTCGGTCTACGACACGTTCGGCACCGCGCACTCCAGCACGTCGATTTCGGCGGCGCTGGGCATGGCGCTCGGATCCAAGGCCCAGGGCAAGTCGAATTTCAGCATCGCCGTGATCGGTGACGGCGCCATGACCGCCGGCATGGTCTTCGAGGCCATGAACAATGCCGGCGTCTACGATGATTTGCCGTTGATCGTGATCCTGAACGACAACGATATGTCGATTTCGCCGCCGGTCGGGGCACTCAACCGCTATCTGGCGCGGCTGATGTCGGGCCAGTTCTATGCCGCAGCGAAAAAGGGCGTGGAGCGGGTCTTGAGCGTGGCGCCGCCGGTACTCGAGCTGGCGCGCAAACTCGAGGAGCATGCCAAGGGATTGATGGTGCCGGCCACCTTGTTCGAGGAATTCGGCTTCAACTACATCGGGCCGATCGACGGGCACGACCTGGATTCGCTGATTCCGACGCTGCAAAACATCAAGCACCTGAAAGGCCCGCAATTCCTGCACGTCGTCACGCGCAAAGGTTACGGTTACAAGCTTGCCGAGGCCGATCCGGTGTTGTACCACGGCCCGGGCAAATTCAATCCGGCCGAGGGCATCAAGCCTTCGACCGGTGGCAAGAAGACCTACACGCAGGTATTTGGCGACTGGCTGTGCGACATGGCCGCCAAGGACGAGCGTCTGATGGGCATCACGCCGGCAATGCGTGAAGGCTCGGGCATGGTGGAGTTCGAGCGGCGTTTTCCGGACCGTTATTTCGATGTCGGCATCGCCGAGCAGCATGCGGTCACGTTTGCCGGTGGCTTGGCGACCGAAGGCATGAAGCCGGTCGTCGCGATTTACTCGACGTTCCTGCAACGCGCATACGATCAGCTGATCCACGATATCGCATTGCAGAACTTGCCGGTCGTTTTCGCGCTCGATCGCGCTGGCCTGGTCGGTGCGGATGGTGCCACCCACGCGGGCGCCTACGATATCGCCTATCTGCGCTGCATCCCGAACATGGTCGTGATGACCCCGTCGGACGAAAACGAATGCCGGCAGATGCTGTACACCGCTTTCCTGCAGGACGGGCCCGCGGCGGTGCGCTATCCGCGCGGCGCCGGCATCGGCGCGGCCATCGCCCAGGAAATGACCGCCGTGCCGCTCGGCAAGGGGGAAATTCGCCGCACCTCGTCGGCTCCCAAGGGTCGGCGGGTGGCGATCATGGCATTCGGCAGCATGCTGGCGCCGGCCCTGGCGGCCGCCGAGGCGCTCGACGCGACGGTGGCGAATATGCGCTTTGTCAAACCCATCGATGCCGAACTGGTGCGGCGTCTGGCCGACGAGCACGATTACCTGGTCACGGTCGAAGAGGGCTGCATCATGGGCGGGGCCGGGTCGGCCTGCGCGGAATCCCTGCTCGAGGATGGGGTTAATCGTCCCATACTACAATTGGGGCTGCCTGATAAGTTCATCGATCATGGGGATCCGGCCCAGTTGCTCGCCATGTGCGGGCTGAACGCCGCCGGCATCACCCAGTCGATCGTTGCGCGTTTCAAACTGACCGGCGTGAAGCCGCTTGAAAAGACGGACGGCGTGACCAAGTTGGTGGCTTGACGAGCCTGTCGCCGACTGAGCCGAAGCTCATATTGTCGCCATTGCTTGTTTAAGCCAGAAGGTTTTTAGCCTGCGGCATTTGTCTGGCGAGGCAATCCGTGTGCTAAAGGAAAAAATACAGATGAATCAGATGAACCCCGCTTTCGTGATGCCCGACGTGCAAAGCAGCGTCGATACGCGCCAGATTCCGATCCAACGTGTCGGCGTGCGCGCGGTGCGTCATCCGCTTACGCTCAGAACGTCCGACGGACAGGCGCAAACGACCGTCGGTGTGTTCAATATGGACGTTCATCTGCCGGCCGAGCAAAAAGGCACGCACATGTCGCGCTTCGTGGCGTTGCTCGAAGAGCGCAGGACGCCGCTCGACCTGGCCGGTTTTCGCAGCATGCTGGCCGGCATGCTGGAGAAGCTGGAAGCGACGGCGGGCCGCATCGAAGTCACTTTTCCGTATTTCATCACCAAGACGGCGCCGATTTCCGGCGTGCAAAGCCTGATGGACTACGAGGTGGCGCTGGTCGGTGAATTGCGTGACGGGGTTGCGCGCTGCTGGCTGAAGGTTCTGGTGCCGGTCACCAGTCTGTGCCCGTGCTCGAAGAAGATTTCCGACTACGGCGCCCACAATCAGCGCTCGCACGTGACGATTACCGCGGAGCTGGCGGGCGACATCAGCGTCGAGGAAATCGTGCGCATGGCCGAGGAAGAAGCATCGTGCGAATTGTGGGGATTGCTCAAGCGCCCGGACGAGAAGTTTGTCACCGAGCGTGCTTACGATAACCCGAAGTTCGTTGAAGATCTGGTACGTGACGTGGCACGCCGCCTCAACGAAGAGCCGCGCATTGTGGCGTATGTGCTCGAAGCCGAGAACTTCGAGTCGATCCACAACCACAGCGCCTATGCGGTTATCGAGCGGGACAAGCGTATCGACGCATGATCTGCCCGACCGGCCGGGTCGCCATCAAATAAAAACCGCCTTGTTGAGAGTAATGCCGTTCAGTTAAGGTCTTTTTGTAGGTACCGAACGGTGTAGCGGAGGGGTCGCGATTTGACGACCCGATCGCATTTGCGGTCGGGTCGTTTTTCGTTGATGAGCCGCGTGAGGTGCTCACGCAGCCGTTTAAGAACTGCGGGAAGCTTGGCAAGCGCCGGCGTGCGAGCGGCCCACATCATCTCGTGCTGGATGAGGTGGAAGGAGCGCACGAAGCTGAGTTC
>JAGXBI010000192.1 GCA_018971155.1 Burkholderiales bacterium | reverse complement strand
CGGCGGCCAGGTCCTCGCCGGCGCGGCGACGATGCTGGCCCGCGCGCACGGCATCGGGGGCGAAGCGCACGTAAGTATCGTCCGCATCAACCAATTCCTGGGGAATCACCGTATCGCAGCCGGACGGCATCAACGCACCGGTCATGATGCGCACGCATTGGCCGGCCGTCACCGTCCCGATGTACGGGCGCCCGGCCAGCGCGGTTCCAACGACCTCAAGCCGCGGCGAGCCGCCACCGAGGGCTGAGCTGTCGAAGGCATAGCCATCCATGGCCGAGTTGTCATTGGCGGGGACATTGATCGGGGAGATAAGGTCGTTGGCCAGGACGCGGTCGAGCGCGGTGCGTACGGCAACATACTGCACGCCATTGACCGGGACGACGCACTCGCGAATGATGTGCCGAGCCTGTTCGACAGCGAGGGCCTCGGGGTCGTAGTCGGACATGCAACCGATGACGGTATTCAGTGTGTTCATGCAAATGGGGCGCTATCCGGAACAAGCCGCAGGAAGCGGAACGGGCCGTCGGCACCGGTGCGAGCGGCATATGGGCGGCGAGCCGGCTTAGCGCCGCTCGATATCGTTGAGCTCTTCTAGCGTGTTGATATTGTAAAACGGGCGCTCATCGTCAAAAGGAACTTGTGCGATGGTGTGGCGTGCTAACCACGTTTGTATTTTTCGCTCTCCGGCGCCCAAATAGTCTGCCAGGTCGTCGGCCAGCGTGCGCGGGACCATCATGAACGCCGGCTGCACGCGCCATTGACCGGCATGCGGGGTGACGGCGACCGCCACTTCGGCCCCTGGCCGATCCTGCAATCCTGCGGCCAGGCGCGCCACAAGGTCGGTCGGCAGCAAAGGTGAATCGCACGGCGCGGTGACGACGAATTCCGTGGTCGCCGCCCTTAGCCCGGCAAGTATGCCGGCCAGCGGTCCGGCAAAATCGGGGAGATCGTCGCAAACCACGGTCGCGCCGAGCGCGCGGTACCGCTCCAGATTGCGATTGGCGCTGATCAACAGGGTCGCCACCTGCGGCGACAGCCGCCGCATGACATGCGTCACCAGGGGCATGCCGCTCAACGCCTGCAATCCTTTGTCGGCGCCGCCCATGCGGGCGCCGCGCCCGCCGGCGAGGATCAGGCCGGTTATCGCGTTCGGCACGGGGATTCCGGAACGTGGCGCCATGTCGGTGCCCCTGTCAATTGGCAGGCGGCCGGGCGTTCAGGGACGCGCCGCCCGGCTCATTGCATTGGCGGCCCGGCGGCAATCTGCTATCCACCGATGTAGGACATCTCGACCTTGTCCCGGGGAGGGGACGTCGGGCCGGTGCGGCTCGCGCGTTGCGCCGAATAGCGATCGGCGCGCCCGTGCCATATGTGCCCGATGGCGGCGGCGATCTCTTCGTCGCTGTGGCCGCTGCGCAGCAATGTGCGAAGATCGAATCCGCTGTCGGCGAACAGGCAAAGATAGAGCTTGCCTTCGGTGGACAGCCGTGCGCGCGTGCAGGTGCTGCAAAACGCGCGCGTGACACTGGAAATCACGCCGATTTCTCCGCCGCCATCTGCGTAGCGCCAGCGCTGCGCGGTTTCGCCAGGATAGTTCGGCTCCAGCGCAACAAGCGGCAATTCGGCGTGAATGCGCTCGATGACCTCGCTCGACGGCAGGACTTCGTCCATGCGCCAGCCGTTGGACGTGCCGACATCCATGAATTCTATGAAGCGCACGATGATGTCGCTGCCGTGGAAATGGCGTGCCATCGGCACAATCTCGCGATCATTGGTGCCGCGCTTGACGACCATGTTGACCTTGATCGGGCCGAGGCCAACTTGCCGGGCGATCTCGATGCCGTCGAGCACATCGGCGACCGGAAAGTCGACATCGTTCATGCGCCGGAAAATGGCGTCGTCCATGCCGTCGAGGCTGACCGTGACACGGCGCAGCCCGGCATCCTTCAGGCTTTGCGCTTTGCGGGCCAGCAGCGCGCCGTTGGTCGTCAGTGTCAAGTCGAGCGGCTGGCCGGTGCGGGTGCGCAGGCCAGCCAGCATTTCGATGAGCTTCTCGACGTTCTTGCGCAGCAGCGGCTCTCCGCCGGTCAAGCGGATCTTTTCGACCCCGTGCGCGATGAACAATCGGGCGAGCCGTTCGATTTCCTCGAAACTCAGTAGCGAAGAGTGCGGCAAAAAGGGGTAGTCCTTGCCAAACACGTCTTTGGGCATACAGTAGACGCAGCGGAAATTGCAGCGATCCGTCACGGAAATACGCAGGTCATGCAGCGGACGCGCCAAGGTGTCGACCAACCGCCCGTTGGCGGGCAGAAGTTGCTTGGGGATGACCGGCACGTGTGTTGGGTAGCGCAGGTCGGTCAGGAGGATCGTTTTTTCTGTCATGGCTGCGAATGCAACATTTCCGTTCCATTCTAATGGAATACGCTGCATGGGGCGCCATAACCCTTTGGTGGACGTGCCCGGCGACGCCAAAACAAAAAAACAGGGGGCTTGCGCCCCCTGGTCATGCGATCGCTCAGTCGGTCAGATGTGGGTTGAGCCCGTCGTTGCCACCGGTGCCGAGGTGGCTGCCGATTGCGTTTCGACCTGGATCATCGGACCTTCGACCTGCGGCGGCAACGGCTTGCGCTCGCGCGGCGCACGGGGCGGAACAACGATTTTCGCCATGGCTTCCTGTGCCTGGCGCTGCTTTTCCACATCGGTGTGGACCCACACCAGACCGGCAGCGGCGAGCGTGGATTCCAGCGCGTCGCGCGAGACCGATCCCCGCGGTGCGACGCTGGCGGTCGGCGCAGCGACCGCTGACGCCTCGACCGGCGGTTGCGCAGGGGCAAGCGCCTCGGCTACCTCGCTCGGCGCCGCGGGGGCGGCCGGCATCTCCGGTGCTACCTCGGCTTCGGTCGGCAGTGCTTGGGTCGCGGGCAGCGGTGCGACAGTTTCCACCGGTTGGGGTGCTGCTTGTTCGGCGGGCAGCGGCGCGAGCGCATGCGGGGCGATGGCCGGAGCCGCCTCGACGCTTGCCGGCGTCGGTGCGGTTTCGATCGGTTGTCGGTCGGCCGCGGCTTCCGGGGTCGCAACCATCGCCTCGGCGGCGGGCGCCGCCGTAACTGCCTCAGCCGGCGACGTCTCTGCGGCAGTGGGTGTCGGCGGGATGGGCTCGCTCGCAACGGCGGCGACCGCCGGCGCGACGACGGCAGCGACTGCCGCAGCCTCTTCGACAACCGCTACCGGCGCATGCGCGACCGGCGTCGGTGTCACCGTTTGGGCAGGCACTTCATCGACCGCGGTCGGTGCCGCCACCGGGGCCGCGGTTTCGGCGGCCAGATCGGTATTGGGAACCGCGCCAGTCTGTTCGCCGGGTTCCCGCTCACGGCGGCCGCCGCGACGGCCGCGACGACGGCGGCGGCGCTCTTCTCCTGCGGCTTCCGACGCCTCGTCGATAATTGGCGCCGGCGCCGCCGCTATTGCTTCGACCTCAGGCTCACTGACAGGCGCTTGTGCGGGTTGACGCGGCCGTTGCTCCTGCTCGGTATCCAGCGGCTTGCGTTCGCGCCGATCCGGCCGGCGGCCGCGGCCCTCGCGGGTTTGCTCACGTTGTACGCCTTCGTTGGCGGATTCCTGGGCCGGTGCGGCATTGCGATTTTCGTCGCGCTCGCGCGGCTGGCGATTCTCGCTGCGCGGCTCTCTCGGTTCGCGCGGCGGGCGTGTGGCGTCCTTGCCATTGCCGCCCGGCTGCTCGCCACGGTTATTGCGGCGATGACGGCCTTGCGGCGCGCGATCCTGGCGTTCCCGGGCCGGGCGCGGTGCCGCTGCCGGCTGAGCTTCCTCGACTGGCGCCTTGGCGGCAGGCTCGAATCCCAGCAGGCGTTTGACCCAGCCGATGAAGCCGCCACCGGCGGGTTCGAGCGGTGCCGGGGTGCGTGGCGGGCGCGGTTGCGACACCGGTGCCGGCTGATCTGGGGTGATGCCCTTGACGGCCGCCTCCTGGCGCGGCTTTGCCTCGTCCTTGCGCTTGCTGTAGCCCGGCTCTTCGGCCTCGAGCTCGCGCGCGGCATCCTCGGCCAGGATGTAGCTGGCTTTCGGGGCTTCCAGGCGGGGATCGTCGTGGCGCACGCGCTCGAGCTTGTAATGCGGTGTCTCGAGGTGTTTGTTGGGGATCAGCAGTACGCCGACCTTGAAGCGTGCTTCGATCTTGTTGATCTCGGCGCGTTTTTCGTTAAGCAGGAAGGCCGCGACCTCGACCGGCACCTGGCAGTGGATGGCGGCGGTGTTCTCCTTCATCGCCTCTTCCTGGATGATGCGCAGGACCTGCAGGGCGGAAGACTCTGTGTCGCGAATATGGCCCGTGCCGTTGCAGCGTGGACAAGTCACGTGAGTGCCTTCGGACAGCGACGGACGCAGTCGTTGGCGCGACAGCTCCATCAGACCGAATCGGGAAATTTTGCCCATCTGGACGCGGGCGCGGTCGTGCTTGAGCGCATCCTTGACGCGCTGCTCGACTTCGCGCTGCGCCTTGGTCGACTCCATGTCAATGAAATCGATCACGATCAGGCCGCCGAGATCGCGCAGTCGCAATTGGCGGGCGACTTCGTCGGCGGCTTCGAGGTTGGTGCGCAGCGCCGTTTCCTCGATGTCCGCGCCCTTGGTCGAACGTGCCGAGTTGACGTCGATCGACACCAACGCTTCGGTATGGTCGATGACGATCGCACCGCCCGATGGCAGGGGAACCTGACGGGAATAGGCGGTTTCGATTTGATGTTCGATCTGAAACCGCGAGAAGAGCGGAACGTCGTCGCGATAGCGTTTGACGCGATTCAGGTTGTCTGGCATGACCACGCTCATGAAAGCGCGGGCCTGCTCGTGGATGTCTTCGGTGTCGATCAGGATCTCGCCGATATCCGGCTGGAAATAATCGCGGATGGCACGGATGACCAGGCTGGATTCGAGGTAGATCAGCAGAGGTGCGCGGTTGCTGTTGGCGGCCTCTTCGATCGCGCGCCACAACTGCATCAGGTAATTCAAGTCCCACTGCAATTCTTCGGCGGCGCGGCCGATCCCGGCGGTGCGCGCGATGATGCTCATGCCTTCGGGCAACTCGAGCTGCGCCATGGTCTCGCGCAATTCCTGGCGATCTTCTCCCTCGATGCGGCGCGATACGCCGCCACCGCGGGGGTTATTGGGCATCAGGACCAAATAGCGCCCGGCCAGCGAGATGAATGTGGTAAGCGCCGCCCCCTTGTTGCCGCGCTCTTCCTTCTCGACCTGAACGATGATTTCCTGGCCTTCCGAGAGAGCGTCCTGGATGCGGGCGTTGCGAACATCGGCGCCGTCACGGAAAAAAGCGCGGGCAACTTCCTTGAAGGGGAGAAAACCGTGGCGATCTTCGCCGTAGTTGACGAAACAGGCTTCGAGAGAGGGCTCGATGCGGGTGATGACGCCCTTGTAAATATTACCTTTTCGTTGCTCGCGACCCGCGGTCTCGATATCGATGTCGATGAGTTTCTGGCCATCGACGATGGCCACGCGCAACTCTTCCTGCTGCGTGGCATTGAACAACATGCGTTTCATGAAAACGGCTCCCACCCGTCGCTTGGACCGATCGTCCGGTGCGCCGGGTACTGTCATGCATTATTTATTCAACACGCGAGGAAGGCACCGTCTGGCTGGGAGAATTGCCGGGGGCGCTTGGGCCGAAGGGCACAAAAGCGCGCAGGCGCTTGTGATAACGCTACCGCGTTCGACCGGAATTGATTGCCGCCCTCATGGGCTGCAGGAGGGTCAATTCGAGTCCGAAGTCCGTAAATCGAGAAATTCCATCGATTTTTCTCGTTAGCCATGCCAGCGCGCGGTGGTTGCGGCGGCGGCTCAATTCTTATGACTTTATGCGTAACGCTATTCACAAAACAGTCAGCTTAAACGAAGCTGGCTGGTCAAAAATTCTTTTGCCAAACACTCATTCCTGCGGACACGCAACACCGCCGAACCCGCCTGTGGGCGCGGTCCCTGCAGCGCATGCGATCCGTGCGTATCACTTGTTGCCTTGTTTTTCCGGCTAAGCAACCTACCCGGGGTGCAAGTAGAATATAAGTTTGACGCTTGCACCAGCAAAGGCCCGGATTTTGGTATTGTTCCGCTTCCGGCGACCTCTGTTTGACAAATTATATTCATAATGAATGAGTTAGGCAAAATCCGGCGCAATGCACCGGTAGCCACGCCGTCAGCTGGACCCCAAGTCAAGCTGATCGAGGTCGGGGACGACGCCAGCGGGCAGCGCATCGACAATTTTCTGCTGCGCCATTGCAAAGGCGTGCCCAAAAGTCACGTCTACCGCATTTTACGTAGTGGCGAAGTGCGCGTGAACAAAGGCCGGGTCGATGCCGCATACCGTTTGGTGCTGGGCGATGTGGTGCGGATCCCGCCAGTGCGGATTGCTCAGACCGAGGCGCCGGCCAACGTGCCTGCGGCAAAATTTCCCGTGGTTTTCGAGGATGATTACCTGCTGGCCATCGATAAGCCCGCGGGCGTCGCCGTGCATGGCGGCAGCGGCGTCTCGTTCGGTGTTATCGAGCAATTGCGCCAGGCTTATCCACAGCAACGCTTTCTGGAGCTGGTGCACCGACTCGATCGGGAGACGTCCGGCGTGCTGTTGATTGCGAAAAAGCGTGCGGCACTGGTCGGAATGCACGAGCAGATTCGTCACAACCGCATGGACAAGCGTTATCTCGCCTGCGTGATCGGTGCGTGGACGGACAGCCAGCGCGCCGTCACGGCGCCGCTTTTCAAGTATCTGACCCCCGAAGGCGAGCGCCGCGTCAGAGTCCAGGCGGACGGTCAGCCGTCGCACACGATATTTCGCCGGCTCGAGGTCATCGATGGATATTCCCTGTTGGAAGCGGAACTGAAGACCGGTCGGACGCATCAGATTCGCGTTCATTTGGCGCATTTGGGCACGCCGATCGTCGGTGACGACAAATATGGCGATTTTTCCGCCAACCGTGCGCTAAGCCGTGCGGATGCCCGACCGTCGCTCAAACGCATGTTTCTACACGCGAGACGTTTGCGTCTGGTGCACCCGATATTGAATACGCCGTTG
>JAGXBI010000483.1 GCA_018971155.1 Burkholderiales bacterium | reverse complement strand
AGCTGTGCAGCCCAGTTGATATTCGTTTCTTCGTCGAAGCGCGCCAGCAACTCCACCACCACGGTCACTTCCTTGCCGTTGCGCGCGGCTTCCATCAGCGCATCCATCAGCGCCGACTCGTTGCCCGTGCGGTAGATGGTCTGCTTGATCGCCACCACCGCAGGATCCCTGGCTGCCTGCAGCAGAAGCTCCAGGACCGGCTGGAAGCTGTCGTACGGGTGATGCAACAGGATATCGCCCTGGTCGATCGCATCGAACATCACCGAGGTATTGACGAGTCGCTTGGGCTGCGCCGGCACGTGCGGCAGGAATTTCAAATCCGGCCGGTCGACCATGTCGGGCAACTGCATCAGCCGTACCAGGTTGACGGGGCCCTTGACCCGGTAGCAGTCCGCGTCGCTCAGGCCGCACTCGACTTGCAGCCGGCGTATCAGGCGCCCAGGGGTATTGGCATCGACCTCGATTCGCACCGCGTCGCCCAGGTGACGGGCCGGCAGCTCGCCCTGCAGCGCCGTGCGCAAATTGGTGATTTCATCTTCGTCGACGAACAACTCGCTGTTGCGCGTGACCCGGAACTGGTGACAGCCCTTGGTCGTCAGGTTCGGGAACAGCTCGCCGACAAAACATTGCATCAGGGACGACAACAGGACATACCCGTACGGATGGCCGGACAAGGCCGGCGGCATCGCCACCAGCCGGGGCAGCGAACGTGGCGCCTGCACGATCGCCAGTTCGGCGTCGCGGCCGAAGGCGTCCTTGCCCTCGAGTTCCACGGCAAAGTTCAGGCTCTTGTTGAGCACGCGGGGGAACGGGTGCGCCGGATCGAGACCGATCGGCGTGAGCACGGGCATCAGCTCCTGCAGAAACACTTCCTTGGCCCACTGCCTTTGCGCGTCGTTCCATCCGTCGGCGCCGTGAAAGAAAATGCCCTCTTTTTCCAGCAGCGGCAAGAGGGTATCCGAGAGCATTGCATATTGCCTGGAGACCAGCGACTGGGCCTGCTGGGATACTTGCGTGTAGACTTGCAGGTGCGTCATGCCGTCCTGCGTCAGCACCCCTGGATTGTCCCGCATCTGCTCCTTGAGGCCGGCGACGCGGATCTCGAAAAACTCGTCGAGATTGCTGCTGACGATGCAAATGAAGCGCAGTCGCTCCAGCAACGGGGTTTCCGGATCGGCCGCCTGCGCGAGAACGCGTTCGTTGAAAGCCAGAATGCCAAGCTCGCGATTAAGCAGGGGGTAGCTCATTTTTTGCCGAGAATCGCCAGTAGTAGTATTGTGATTTTTCATACCGATTGTTACGGTTATATGACATTCATGATTTTCACGCCATTGTCATACCGTCTTCCTATTTTATCGTCGGCTTTTGCCGCTCGTCGCCT
>JAGXBI010000482.1 GCA_018971155.1 Burkholderiales bacterium | reverse complement strand
AATCCAGGGCCCCGTCGCCACCGTCGCGGCCGCCGCCGAGACCGCCGCGGCATATGCCCTCTAGTCACACAGCGTAATCAGGCAAATCCCATTCAGCACGATTCGGGCGGCGCAACAACACGCTATTCAACAGCGCCGCCTCGCAATTCCACAGGAGGAAACATGGAAGTCCAGACGCCATCCCCGATTGCCTCGGGCGAGCTGCAGCAGCCGCAGTGCGAGCCGCCGCCGGCACAGTTCAATTTTGCCGCGCACGTGGCAGCGCTCAATGCAGCGCGTGCCGCCAAGCCGGCCTATATCGACGATGCCGGTGTGCTCAGCTACGGCGAGCTGGCCGAACGCATGCGACGCTGCGCCGGCGCCTTGCGCGCGCTGGGCATTCACCCCGAAGAGCGCGTGCTGCTCGTGATGCAGGACACCGCCGATCTGCCGGTCGCGTTTCTCGGCGCACTGTATGCGGGTATCGTGCCTGTGGTCGTCAATACGCTGCTCACCGCAGACGATTACGCTTACATGCTCGGCCATTGCCACGCGCGCGCGGTGATTGCCTCAGGCCCGCTACTGGACACCGTTGCGCAGGCACTGGCCCAAGCCGGACAAACCGACTGCCGGCTTGTCGTGGCCGAGCCCTCAATCACGACGCCGGCCACCGTGCCGGTGTTGCGCGACTTGATCGCTACGGCCGCGCCGGCGGCCCAGGCGGTCGACACCAGCGCCGACGACATCGCATTCTGGTTGTATTCGTCGGGCTCGACCGGCAAGCCCAAGGGCACCGTGCACACGCACGCCAACCTTTACTGGACGGCCGAGCTCTATGCCAAGCCGCTGCTGGGAATCACTGAAAACGACATCGTCTTCTCGGCGGCCAAGCTCTTCTTTGCCTATGGGCTGGGCAACGGCCTGACGTTTCCGCTGTCGGTCGGCGCGAGCGTCGTGCTGATGGCCGGGCGGCCGACTGCCGAAGCGGTATTCGAGCGGCTGGTACGGCATCGTCCGACGATTTTCTATGGCGTGCCCACGCTGTACGCCAACATGCTCGCCTCGCCGCACCTGCCGGCGCGCGGGCAGGTGGCCCTGCGCGTTTGCACCTCGGCGGGCGAAGCGCTGCCGCGCGAGATCGGCGAGCACTTCCGCGCGCACTTTGGCTGCGACATTCTGGATGGCATCGGCTCGACCGAAATGCTGCACATCTTTTTGTCGAACCGTCCGGGCGACATCCATTACGGCACCACCGGCAAGCCCGTGCCGGGCTACGAGGTCGAATTGCGCGACGAAGCCGGCCACCCGGTGCCCGACGGCGAGATCGGCGACCTGTACATCAAGGGGCCGAGCGCCGCGCTGATGTACTGGACCAACCGCGAGAAGTCGCGCGCGACGTTTCTCG
>JAGXBI010000191.1 GCA_018971155.1 Burkholderiales bacterium | reverse complement strand
GGAATGCCCGGGGCCAAATCCGGACCGCTGAACGTTTATTACATCGACGCGAGCGTTCCGCCTCGTCTCTTTGTCAGCTTCTGAGTGCTGCGTCAGCCGGCTCGTGCCGGTCGGCTGCGCGAACACTGAAACGGGATGACCGGTAATGCGTACGGACGCACAATGCAACGATCGAAGGACGCACTGGAAGGGAGGTGTATGGTGGCCGAATCAGCCGATACCCAGGGCCGGGCGATCCTGCGGGCGGCACTTGCCTCGGCATTGACGGCTGGCGCGGGTTGGACGACGGCCCTGATCATGCCGCCCGATGCGCGCGCGCAAACTGCTTCCAGCAACTCGAATTACGCCCCCGACCTGATCATCGAACTCCGTGCCCGGCCGGACCCCGGCTGAGGATCTGGCCCGGCCCCGCCACGCACGTCTGGCGCTACGACGGCAAGGTTGTTCAGGGCGATCACCCAGGCCAGCATAGCCGTCAATACCGCTTCCAGGTTGAGCAGTAGCGAAGCCGTCGCAGCCGCCGTGCGTACCAGGCCGGCCATAAGTAGTACGAGACCAGCAACGCCATCAGCGGCGATGGCGTCAAGTAACCATGACCAAGCCGCTGTCGGCAGCCCTGGCGCCTTCCAGCCCCGATCACGAAACAGCCTGACCAAGGTCACACCAACACCGCGGCCGAGGTAAAGTAAGCCAGCAAGCAGGAACGGCGAAATGCTGCCAGCGAACAGTTTGGCAAAGGGGGGCTCGCACCGAAAAGTGCGGCGGCCCCCAGGGCGGCCAGTACCGCTGGCGATCACTGCAGAGACTTCATTCGTTTTTTCTGGCGTGAGTGTGAATTTCCGTTGCGCAATGACTGCCGGCGACATGGCTCGGCATTGCAGATGGGCTATGCGCAGCTTGTCCGGATCGATTGAATCGAGCGTCATGGCGAACTGCCTTCTGTATTATTTTTCACTACGTGAGCATCCAGCGCCTCCTCGATGATTTGATGCTCGTCCTGCGTCAACGACTCGGGATGAAATTGTTGGAGCTCCTGCAACGTGTTCAACAATCGAGCCCGGGCAGTCGGGTCGGCGGTCAATATCGGCCATGCATGCAAGAGGTAGGCAAACGGTATGACGCTTCTTTGCTCGCACCAACCGTCAAAGAGAGTGAGGTGTTGTCGCCGACGGCAAACTGAGCCAGTTGCCGAGCCAACAATGAGCCGGGTAGCGAGCGCTCGAAGGCCACCCATTCGAGGATGAGGACGACGATGCGCCGGTTCAGCCCAATCTCGGCATCCGGCTCTAAGTGGCGTCGGCGGTAAGATCTCATGGGGCTGCGGGATAAAATCCGGGCTCTGACCAAGCGTAACAGGAGCGACTCGATCGCGAACATCGTTGCGTCGATCAACCCGACCCTGCGTGGCTGGTTTGGCTATTTCAAGCACGCCCACCGCTACACCTTCTCGTCCGTCGACGGCTTTGTTCGCCGCCGTCTACGAGCGATCTTGCGCCGACAGCTTCACCGTCCTGGCCAAGGTCATTGTTTTCGCGATCACACTCGCTGGCCGAATGCCTTCTTCGCTAATCTTGGGCTGTTCACGATGTCCGAGGCCCTTCGATTGGCGCGCCAATCCCGATGTGGAAACAACTGACTGGAGAGCCCGTCGCGGGAAAACCGCACACCGGGTTCGGAGGGAGGGGACGGCGATCGCCGTTTCCTACCCCTATTCAATGTTAATTATGTCAAATGGATTGCGAGTCAGAGATCATGGGTCTCCCCGACCACCGTTGTCTGTTCAGAAAAATCCATCGTTCATGGATCGCGTACGCGCACAAAAACTGAACGTACTGACATGCAGAGTTTGTTCAAGATCCGCACAGGGCCGCGCGGATGTAGTGCGTGACAGCAGGGACTCACGGGAGGACGAGTGCGCCAGGCGCAATTCGCGCTGCCGGCTGGGCGGCTGGTTGAGCTGGCGCCGCAGCAGGCTGAACAGGCTTCGGTTGTGCCGGCGGAAATGGATATCTGGGCGGCGGGGCGGCAGCCAAGCGTGCCGGTGTTGCTGGATCGAGAACCTGGTGCAACCCCGTTCGGCCATTACCAAGCGGCGCCATGAAGGGGAGAATCTGCGGCCAACCCCGGTCGTCCAACCTGGCATAGTGACGGAAGATCCAGTAAGCGACGCTGTCAGCTAGCTGAATCAGGCGCGTCGATTTGGAGTCCGCAAACATCGGCACTTCGGCGAAGTTGCGCAGTTTGCCATTTGCATGGCCGACCTGCTTGAAAGTTCGGTGGAGCGCCTGCATGTCCTTCTCTTCCGTCGCTCGCTTCTGATCCAAAACGAATAGCCCTCGCTGCGGGTTGTTCTCGCGCTGGAATTTGAGCGCCAAGTAGTCATCGAACTTGGACGCCACTACTTCGTAACAGTAGGGAAGAATATCGGCTGTGCGCAGCATTTGACTCTGTTCGACGACCGCTGCGAAGACGTTCAGTTTCGGGCGAATGTTGGTGAGAACCCGTACGACATCGGCCGCCGTCTGGGCGCGTTCTGCAGCGCTAAACTGTCCCCAGCCATCCTTACCGGAAAACATGGGTGCAGCGTGCAACTCGAGATACGCCCCAGCGCGCTGCTCAAAGGGTTCGGCGATCGCGTCTAACTCTCGCTCAAGCCAGTGGGTCTGGCGCTCGAAGACTGAGACGCCGGCCAGCACGAAGAAGGGGGTGTTCAGATCGCCGGGAGATCCCGACTCGTCCAGATACGTCAAATACATGCCAACCCCATAGCCGAAATGAAAACGGGCTGCCGAAGCAGCCCGTCGTATTTGGTAAGCCAAGTGGAACAATCGCCCAACGCGTCGCCAGCTTCACGGCACTCCTGACTCGGTGACCATAATAACAAATATTTCATGATGAGTGAAGTTTTTATTCGCATGTCTGCGACTCGCCGCTGCTTGGCCCGTTGAGTCGCTTTATGCTCTATCGCAATGCAGGGGCTGGATCGCTCCGGAGCCACGTTTGGAACGATCCAGCCGCTAACCGCGCCGGTAAGGATTGGGACCATCGTGCCACAGCCCGCCCTCAGCGCAGGATTTTCTGAAGATGCGGCTCGTCTGCTCGGCAGTCGCAACGGAGCGCATCAAGAATTCGGTGAGCGGCTGCTTCTGGCCGGCCTCTGCCCCATGCGGTCGGCTTCCGATGACTTTCGGGCGTTGATCCAAGCCCGCGCCTGTTCCAGCTCGTTGACGTGGAACGCCTCGATTTCAGCCTTTGTAAAGAGTCGCGCCAAATGCATCGAGGCGCGAATCCAGCCCGCGTCGGCCACCACCGCGGCGCGCTTGATCTTCCGGGCGACGGCGACGCCTAGCGTTATGTCGATTGTTGCCGGAGTCTCCTCCCCTTGTGCTCGAAAATCGCCCCGACGGCACTCGAGCCGTAGCGCAGAATTTCCCGCCAATTTGGCCAGGCCCGTTATGCTGTGCGCCAGTCATCGCCCGGCATGATTCGCTTCATGAAGTCATCAAAGAGCGGTACCGTGAACGCGGTATCGCCGTGCGTTGGGCTCCAGATCATGCCCTTGAGGATCAAACTGCTCCGAAGCGGCCCAAACGAGGCAACAGGGCGGCCCAGTTGTTGAGCGATGTCTCCTGAGCGATGAGGTCCTGGTCCAAGCTCGGCCATCGCGCGCAGATACCGCTTTTCGGTGGGCGTCAGACGATCGAAGCGAACCCGGAAAAAGCTCTCGTCCAGCGCGGCGATGGCCTCCTGGGAGGCGCGCGCGACGTCACCCTCGCGTATCGGACTCGCCGCGGCCACATCCCACGCGCACTTTCCCCACTCCTGCAAAAAATAGGGATAGCCCTGAGTTTCGGCGACGATCAACTCCACGGCCGCTGGCTCTACAACGACCCCTTCCTGATTGGCCGGCACCGTGATCGCCAATTTGGCGTCCTCCTTGGCCAACGGTCCGATCTCGGTGAAGTTGAATAGCCGCTCCGCGTAAGATTTCGCCTCGCCCATGCGCCCCCTGAGCTGCGGCAGCCCGGCGCCGACCAGGGTCACCGGCAAGTTCTGCTGCGCACATCGGTGCAGCGCGCAGATCAAGGCCGCCAGTTGGTCTTCGGCGACGTATTGCAACTCGTCGATGAAGATAACCAAGACGGTGCCGGCGGCCTTTGCGGCCAGGCCCACCTGCTCAAGCAGGGCGGAGAGATCGCCTTCGAGCTCCCCGTTGTCGGCCAGGCCCGGCTCTGGCTCATAGTCGAGTCCGACCTCGATGTCTCCGTAGGTGAGTTTGAGCTTACCCACAAAGCCGGCGAGCGCGCGCAAACCGCGGACGGCCAAGTCCTTGGAGGCCTCGATTCGATTAAGCCGCAATAACGCCAGGCGCAACTGCGGTGCCAAGAGGGCGGGCAGGGATTTCTGCTCGGGCGCTTCGATACGCACGGTATGGGCGCCACTGGCTTCGGCGTCGCGGCGCATCTGATCGAGCAAGACCGTTTTACCGACGCCGCGCAGACCAACGAGAAGGACACTTTTCGCGGGCCGGCCGCGCCGCAGCCGCTCCACGCAAATGCGGACCGCTTCACGCACGTCGTTGCGGCCGGCCAGTTCGGGCGGGGCGCTGCCGGCGCCAGGCGCGTACGGGTTCAGGACGGGATCCATATGTAATGAAATTAGTGAAATTAGTGAAATTAGTGAAATTATGTAGTAACCATAATTTCACTAATTTCGATATAAATCAAGCTGTGTCGCCATGACCAATGCGCCTAGGGGGCGCGGCGCCGGCACACCGGTAGCCCAACACGCACACGAGCGACGCGCTGGGACTAGCGTTCGTGGTCGCCTCCGCCGAAGCCGACGATGGGAGCCGCCCCCGATCGCGCTCCGGCAGGCATGATCGCCAGTCGCTATCGGCAACAATTTCCTACTGCGCCTGCGCAGCACGCCTGCCGACTCGCTTGTGGGGGGCGACCTTAGATTTTCTGAGACGACCCGAAATCGAGAGGCGTAGTCAGGCACGCTCCAATTACCCCCCCTGTCTGGCGAGGCAAGCCTGCAATTGCCGCCTTTCTGTACAAGCCAATCCCGGCCAAACCTCGTACTTGCGACGCGGTTGCATGTGTAGTATCATGTAACCTGACATGCAACCAATAGAGAGCACTATGCCTTCAAGTCACGAATCAAAGGTGGCACGTCACCGCGAGCGGATGCGCGCTGCGGGGCTAAGGCCTGTCCAATTTTGGGTGCCTGACACGCGCTCGCCCGAATTTGCGGCGCAGGTGCGCAAGCAGTGCCAAAGCCTGAAGGGCGACCCGGCAGAAGGCGAGATTTTGCGCTTCACCGAAGAGGCGGCAACGCACGTTGAGGGCTGGGAGTGATGCAGCGGGGCGACCTCGTGACGGTTTCATTGCAGGGCGACTACGGCAAACCACGGCCCGCTCTGATCGTTCAATCAGACTTGCTCACCGACCTGGAAAGTGTCGTGCTGTGCCCGGTGACAAGCGACCTGCGCAATGCCGCGTTCCGCGTCACCGTGGAACCGAATCCGGCCAACGGACTGCGCGCGCTCTCGCAAGTCATGGTGGACAAGCTCTCGACGCTACCGCTCGCCAAGCTTAGCGAGCCGTTTGGCCGCCTCGATGATGAGCGGATGAAAGCGGTAGACAGAGCGCTCCTGCTGGTCGTTGGCGTCATCTGACCAGGTGCGCGACCGCCCACCATGTTGCCGGAAAAACCTGGGATTCGGGCTTACCCGGGGCCATCGCGGAAATTTCGACGGTTCCGGCTTGGCTGAAGTGGGTTGGCTCTTGCATTGCTCCCCGGAACGCTGAGCGAGCGGTGCACCCTCCCGCGGAACGCCAGCGCCATGCCAACGCGGTCGAACGCGCCATCGAGATGCCGCGCGCATAAGCCGCACCGCCGCCGCAGGTCACCGACGGCGAGTGGCGGTTGATCCGCACCAGCGCCGACGGGCTAGATTGGTTATCGGGGCAGTGCGTGCCGGCCGCCCGGCGATTACGGTTCCGGCGGGACTTCGGCGACGCGCCGGGCCGGACCGCCGCACGAGCGAGCTGACGACGGTGCGAGACAACCTGCGGCACGCTTCGATTGCAACGACCTCGATCTATCTGCACAGCGACGACGTCAAGCGGGCGCGGCAGTTGGGCCAAGTGTTTGCGGCCCGGTAACGGCTCCGTGATTCACCTTGATCTCATACCTCCGCGCGGCCGGCTACAAAATGCACAAAATTACTTCCACTAAATGCACAGATTTACTTCCGCGAACGCTACTCTGATAATCCCCATTATCAAAGTATCACTTAATAGTCAAAATATGGGGTAGACTGTTTGTCGATCCTCTTTGTAGCCTGATTAATCGGTAATTTTTACCGATTCCACCACACGTGCCCCCGCGACCCATGGCCAATCAAGCCCAGACCATCCCGTACCAGCGCCAATACACGCGCAACGACTTCGCCGCGCTGCGCGCCTGGGTGCAGCGCGTGCCGCCCGGCAAAATCGCTCAGCTGTACTTCAGCGAGGACGAACACGGCAACACGCCCGACGGCGCCTGGGTCGAGTCCTATCTGCAGCGCATGAAGGCCGATCTGATCTCGCTCGCGCTCGAACACGGATCGCCAGTGTTGGCCGAGCACCTGCGACGCTCGGCCAAGCAGCACGGCAGCGCGCGCCTGGCCAGCGAGTCGCTGCGCATGGTCGAGCAAGCCGCGGCCCTGGCCGCAGCCGCGCCGCGCGCCGAGCACCGGCTCGGCGTATGGCTGCGCCCGCTAGTTGCCCGCCACCTGCAGGCCATGGGGCTCGTCACGCTGGGCGATCTGGTCGCGTTCTGCAACCGGCGCGGCGGCAGCTGGTGGCGCGCGGTGCCGCGCATCGGCCTGGGCCGCGCCCAGCACATCGTCGCCTGGCTGCGCCGCCACGAGGCGACGCTGGGCGTGCGCGTGGCCGCCGACGTCGACGCGAGCGACCCGCTACGCGCCGCCGCGGGTGAGCTCGTGGTGGTCGGCGCCGGTGGCGGCCGGGTCGCGCCGCTCGAGCGCCTGGCGCTGGCCGACGCGCTGTCGGGCGCGCACGGGATGAATCGCGCCGCGTCCTTCTCGTTCTTGAGCGCGCGCCACGATCTCGACGCCGTCTGGGCCTATTTGCAC
>JAGXBI010000190.1 GCA_018971155.1 Burkholderiales bacterium | reverse complement strand
GATCGTTCATTTTTTGCCCTCGATCCGCTCCAGGCGCAGCAGCATCAATTTCGATAGCGACAGCACCACGAAGGTGATGAAAAACAGAATCAACCCCAGTTCCATCAATGCCGAGGTATGCAAACCCGGACCGGCTTCGGCAAATTCATTGGCCAGCGCGGACGTAATGCTGTTGCCCGGCGAATACAGCGACGCGTTGTCGAGAATGTTGGTGTTGCCGATCATGAAGGTGACGGCCATGGTCTCGCCCAGCGCACGCCCCAACCCGAGCATTACGCCGCCGATGACCCCGCTTTTGGTGAACGGCAGCACGACATTCCACATGACTTCCCAGGTCGTGCAGCCGATGCCGTAGGCAGACTCCTTGAGCAACACGGGCGTGACCTCGAAGACGTCGCGCATGACCGAGGCGATGTAGGGGATGATCATGATTGCCAGAATCACGCCCGCCGGCAACAGGCCGATGCCCAGCGGCGGACCTTGCACCAGCGCCCCGATCAGCGGGACGTTGCCCAGCAGGTCCGCCAGCGGCGCCTGGAAGTAGACGCTGAAAATGGGTGCAAAAACCAGCAGTCCCCACATGCCGTAGACAATACTGGGGATGGCGGCCAGCAGCTCGATGGCCGTGCCGAGCGGACGTCGCAACCAGAGTGGCGACAGCTCCGTGAGAAACAGCGCGATGCCGAAGCTGACCGGCACCGCGATAATCAACGCAATAATCGATGTGACGATGGTGCCGTAGATCGGCACCAGCGCGCCGTACTGATTCGCGACGGGATCCCAATCGCTGGTCCAGAGAAACCTGAGCCCGAATTTATGGATGGTCGGCAGCGACTGCAGGCACAGTGAAATAATGATGCCGCCCAGCAGAATCAACGCAACCAGTGCCGCCAGACGTACGACTGCCGCAAACACAACATCTCCGGCATGCCCAGGAGGCCGTGCCATGCCCGGTGCGAACGACTTGGAGGAAGTGGTGTCATCAGCCATAAATCGAGCTCTCCCAATACAACGCCGCCCAGGGTTGGGCGGCGTTTGCAACATTACAGCTTATAGGCCTTACTGATAAATCGCCTTGCCGCTTTCATCCTTGATCGACTTCTTCCATGCCTGGCGGATCTGGTTGATCACGCTCTCCGGCAGCGGAATGTAGTCGAGGTCGGAAGCCATTTTCAGGCCGTTCTTGAAGGACCAGTCGAAGAACTTCAACACTTCGGCACCTTGAACCGGCTTGTCTTGCTTGGTGTGCAGCAGCACGAAGGTCGCGCCGACGATCGGCCAGGCATTCTTGCCCGGCTCATCGGTCAGGATCTGGTAGAACGATTTCGACCAATCCGCGCCAGCCGCAGCCGCCTTGAAGGTTTCTTCCTTCGGCTCCACCACGTTGCCGCTGGTGTTCTTCATCGCGGTGTAGGTCATGTGGTTTTGCTGCACGTAAGCGGACTCGACATAACCGATCGCGCCAGGCAGGCGTTGCACGAAAGCGGCGACACCCGGGTTGCCGTTGCCGCCGGCCGACGTTGCGGGCCACTTCAGCGACGTGCCCACGCCAACTTCGCTCTTCCAGGTCGGGCTGACCTTCGACAGATAGTTACTGAAAATGAACGTCGTACCCGAACCGTCGGCGCGACGAACCAGGACGATCGCCTGATCCGGCAGTTTCACCTTGGGATTCAATGCCTGGATCGCCGGATCATTCCACTTCTTGATCTTGCCCAGGTAGATGTCGGCCAGAACCGGGCCGGACAATACCATTTCACCCGGCTTGACACCCTTCAGGTTCACGACCGGCAGAATCCCGCCGATGACCGTCGGGAACTGGAACAGGCCGTCCTTGGCCAGTTGTTCATCAGTCAGCGGAGCATCCGAGCCGGCGAAGTCAACCGTTTTGGAAATGATCTGCTTGATACCGCCGGAAGATCCGATACCTTGATAGTTGACCTTGTTGCTGGTCGCTTTTTGATAGGCGTCAGCCCATTTCGTGTAAATCGGCGCGGCAAACGTGCTGCCGGCACCGGTGATATCGGCAGCAAAGGCCGAACCGGCGATAACGATACCTGCCAAGCCAGCCACTGCTGTTTTCATGAACTTCATGGATCCCCCAATGAATGATGGAACGAGATTTGAACACCGCGAAGCTTAGCGATCATATATGACAATATTGTGTCAATTATAGTCTTTCACATGACTGTCATCCAGGCCAATTTGCCGGGTTCGGCCTGCCGATACGATAAAAAACGCCTGCCGGGCGACGGCGCGGCAGGCGTTGCTCGCATGGCGGCGTGATCGTGTCAGCCGCTAATTTCGGCTTGCACCGTATTGGCCAGCCGCTCGGCACACTGGGTGGCGATATCCGCGTGATGCGCCTCGACCATCACCCGCAGGACCGGCTCCGTACCCGAGGCCCGAATCAGCACACGCCCCACTCCGGCCAGTTCGCGCTCGACCCGCGAGCGCTCGCTTTGCAGCGTCGCACTGGACTGCCAGTCGTAACCGGCGGGCATGCGCACGTTGATCATGCGCTGCGGGAAAAGATCGACGCCATCGAGCAGCCGCGCCAGCGGCTGCTGCACGCGCTTTAGTGCCGCCAGCACCTGGAGCGCGGAGATGATGCCGTCCCCCGTGGTGTGCTTGTCGAGGCAGAGAATATGTCCGGACCCTTCGGCACCGAGCAGCCAGCCGTGAGCACGGAGTTGTTCGAGCACGTAGCGATCGCCGACCTTGGCGCGCACGAACTGCACGCCCAGCGACTGCAGGGCCAGCTCGATCGCCATGTTCGTCATGACCGTGCCAACCACGCCCTTGACCTCGCCCTGGAGCAAGCGGTCTTTGGCCAGCACGTAGAGCAGCTCGTCGCCGTTGAAAAGGCGCCCGCTGCCATCGACCACCTGCAGCCGATCGGCGTCGCCGTCGAGTGCGATACCGAGGTCAGCCTGATGCGCCTGCACCGCGCGCACCAGATTCTCGGGCGCCGTCGCCCCATAGCCGTCGTTGATGTTGAATCCGTTGGGTTGATTGCCGATGGCGATCACCTCGGCGCCCAGTTCGTGGAAGACATGCGGAGCAATGTGATAGGCCGCGCCGTGGGCGCAATCGATCACCAGCTTCAGGCCCCGCAAGTCGTACTCGTTCGGGAACGTGCTCTTGCAGAACTCGATATAGCGTCCCGCCGCGTCGTCCAGGCGGCGGGCCTTGCCCAGTTCTTCGGAGGCGACGCATTGCATGGGTTCGTCGAGTTGGCGCTCGATATCGACCTCGATTCGATCGGCCAGCTTGTTGCCATCGGCCGAGAAGAATTTGATGCCGTTATCCTGGTAGGGATTGTGCGAGGCGCTGATGACGACGCCGGCGTTCAGGCGCAACGCGCGCGTGAGGTAGGCCACCGCGGCGGTCGGCATCGGCCCGGCCAGCATGGTATCCACGCCAGCAGCGGCAAAACCTGCTTCGAGCGCCGCCTCGAGCATATAGCCGGACACACGGGTATCCTTGCCGATCAGCACGGTGGGGCGGCCCGATGCCGGCGCATTCGCTGCCAGCACGATGCCCGCTGCGTAACCGAGTCGAAGCACAAAATCCGGTGTGACGGGCGTCTGCCCAACGGTGCCACGAATTCCGTCGGTACCAAAATAACGTCGTTTCATGCATTCCTCATGCTTGTTCTACTTTGGGAGTGGCGGTTTTGACGGCTTGCCACACTTTCAATGCGTCGACGGTGGGCGCCACATCGTGAACCCGGATGATGAAAGCGCCACGCTCGGCCGCGCACAGGGCGGCGGCAACGCTGGCGGCCAGCCGCTCGGTCGGCATTTTACGCCCGGTCAGTTGCCCGAGCATGGATTTGCGCGACATGCCCACGAGCACGGGCCACGAACCATGCGCCAATTCTCCCAGGCGGCCCAACAGCGTCAGATTGTGATCCAGCGTCTTGCCGAATCCGAAGCCCGGGTCGATGCAGATGCGGGAACGGGCAATCCCGTTTGCTTCGAGCATGCTCGCCTGCATCGACAGAAACTGCCCCACCTCGGCCGCCACGTCGCTGTAACTGGGGGCCGATTGCATGGTCAACGGATCGTCTAGCATATGCATGACGCACACGCCGCACTGGCTGCCGGCGACCGCGTCGACCGCACCGGGCTGACGAAATCCCCAAATATCATTGATCATGTCGGCGCCGGCCTCGAGCGAGGCCCGCATGACGGCCGGCTTATAGGTATCGATCGACAACGGCACTCCGCACTGCCTGAGCGCCTCCACGACCGGGATGACCCGCTCCAACTCCTGCTCCAGCGGCAGGGGATCCGATCCCGGCCGGCTCGACTCGCCGCCGATGTCGATAATATCGGCGCCCTCGTTCAGGAGCTGCTCGGCCTGGCGCAATGCACTATCCCGGGCGACGAATCGGCCTCCATCGGAAAATGAATCCGGCGTAATGTTGAGAATACCCATTACCAACGGGCGACTCAGGTCGAAGGTGAATCTTCCGCACGTGTAGACGGCAGAAGCTGGCAGCGCGGCAGCGGAACTCATGGTGTTTGTCGGGGGTGATCAGGCAGGGGGCGCAGTGGGATCGGTACCGCGATAAAAAAGGCCGGCGCTAGGCCGGCCCCGATACTGAATGTATTTGTCTTAGATCGTCGCCGGCGCATTGGTCGGCTTCAGAGGAGCGTTCCCGCCGGGCGGCGTGCTGCCCCCCGAGGCGCCGCCGCTCTTCGGCGGGCGCGGCGGCCGGCCGTCCATGATGTCGTTGATTTGGTCGGAGTCGATCGTCTCCCAGTCCATCAACGCGTGGGTCATGGCCTCGACCTTGTCACGATTCTCTTCGAGCAGGCGCTTGGCCAGCGCGTATTGTTCGTCGAGAATGCGGCGAATCTCGGCATCGACCTTCTGTTGCGTGGCCTCGGACACCGATTTTGCCGACATGCGCCCAAACACGGATTCCTGCTCGGTGTCGACGTAGACCATCGGCCCCAGCGCATCGGACATGCCGTAGCGTGTGACCATGTCGCGCGCCAGCTTCGTGGCACGCTCGAAATCGTTCGAGGCTCCCGTCGACATCTTGTTGAGGAAGACCTCCTCCGCGGCGCGACCGCCGAACAGGATGGCGATCTGGGTCAACTTGGTGTCGCGGTATTCCGAATAGGTGTCATGTTCGGGCAGTTGCCAGGTCACGCCAAGGGCCCAGCCGCGCGGCATGATCGTGACCTTGTGCACCGGATCGGCGTTTGGCAGCATCTTGGCCACCACGGCGTGCCCCGATTCGTGATAAGCCGTTGCCAGCTTTTCTTCCTCGCGCATCACGGCCGACTTGCGCTCCGGTCCCATGAAGATCTTGTCCTTGGCATCTTCGAAGTCCTGCATCTCGACGATGCGCTTGTTGCCACGCGCGGCAAACAGCGCCGCCTCGTTGACGAGATTGGCCAGATCAGCGCCCGAGAAACCAGGAGTGCCGCGAGCGATCACCGACGGATCGACATCATTGGCGATCGGCACCTTGCGCAAATGCACCTTGAGAATCTGCTCACGGCCGCGAATATCAGGCAGGCCGACATATACCTGGCGGTCGAAACGACCCGGACGCAACAGCGCTTTGTCCAGCACGTCCGAGCGGTTGGTCGCGGCAATCACGATGACGCCCGAATTGGCGTCGAAGCCGTCCATTTCGACCAGCATCTGGTTCAACGTCTGCTCGCGCTCGTCGTTACCGCCGCCCATACCGGCGCCGCGATGGCGCCCGACCGCGTCGATTTCGTCGATGAACACGATGCAGGGAGCCTGCTTCTTAGCGTTCTCGAACATGTCGCGCACACGCGCCGCGCCAACGCCGACGAACATTTCGACGAAGTCCGAACCGGAGATGCTGAAGAACGGTACCTTGGCTTCGCCGGCAATGGCTCGGGCAAGCAACGTTTTACCGGTGCCTGGCGGACCGATCAGCAACACGCCGCGCGGGATCCGGCCGCCCAGCTTCTGAAACTTTTGCGGATCCTTGAGGAAGTCGACCAATTCGCCGACCTCGTATTTAGCCTCGTCGCAACCAGCGACGTCGGCAAAAGTGATGACGTTATTGTTCTCGTCGATGAGTCTCGCACGGGATTTGCCGAACGAAAAGGCGCCGCCCTTCCCGCCCCCCTGCATCTGCCGCATCATGTAGAACCAGAAGCCGATGATGAGCAGCGTCGGCCCCAGGTAGTAGAGCGCCGACATCAGGAGGTTGGGCTCGTCGTCCGCCTTGCCGGACACCTGAACGCCATATTTCATCAGGTCGCCCACCATCCAGATATCGCCGGGCGACACGATGGAATATTTCTGGCCTTCGACGGGGGTGACCTGGAGGTTGCGTCCCTGGACGACCACGCCCTTGACCTTGCCGTCCTTGGCATCGTTCATGAATTGCGAGTAGCTCACGTTGTTCTGAACGTGTGGCTTGTCGAATTGCTTGAAAACAGTAAACAGCACCAGTGCGATCACCAACCACACTGCCGCCTTGGAAAACATATTGTTGTTCAAAGCGCTACTCCTTCATGAAATCGCTTTGCGCCAGCTTTCATTTTAATCCACTCCCGTAGGTGCCGCCATAACGAATATTTAACCGGTCGATAGCCAAAAACTTGGCTTTACGGCCAATCATCCGGGATTTTTGAGGTTTTTGCCCAAAATGAACGTTTCCGCCGATTTGTCGCGTGAGGCCTTGGGCTTGCGCGGCGCGACCACCTTGAACTGCCGCTTGAATTTTTCCACGATCTGGCTGTAGCCACTGCCATGAAAGCATTTGACCAACAATGCGCCTTCGGGCTTCAGGTGTCGTTGAGAGAATTCCAGCGCCAAATCACAGATATGCTCGACGCGCGCCGCATCCGCCACGGCTACGCCGGATAGGTTGGGGGCCATATCGGAAAGTACAAGGTCCACTTGACGCTCGCCGAGAATTTCTTCCAACCGGCCGAGCACTTCGTCGTCACGGAAATCCCCCTGAATGAAGTGAACATCGGCAACGGGAGCCATCGGCAGCAAGTCCAGCGCGATGATGGTGCCGTCGATGCCCCCCTCGACCCGGTTTTTTCCGGCCGCCAGCTTGTTGCGTGCGTACTGGCTCCAACTGCCTGGGGCCGATCCGAGATCGACGATCACCTGTCCCGGCCGAATCAATTTGTCCTGTTC
>JAGXBI010000189.1 GCA_018971155.1 Burkholderiales bacterium | reverse complement strand
GCCTGCTCGATGAGCGGCTGTCGGCGCTGCTGGCAGCGTATGCCGACGGTCTGCCGCAGGCCGCCGACACGCTCGCGTCTCGGGACACTCCGGCCAGCGATTCGACCGTCCGGAGCGATACGGGCCGGCCGCTGGCCGGCCTGCTCGATGCCATCGCCGCCGGCGGTGCGGCGCAGCGCTCGCCAGACTATCCGGAGCTCGCGCTGCTCGACTACTTCAGGGAAACCTGGGCAGCACTCAGTGCCGAACAACAGTTGCGGCAATCGCTCGACCACGTGCCGGCCAACGCCGGCCCGCTCAATTCCAGCAGTCTCGTGCACCGCTCGCTTGCTCTCATGCGCGAGGTCTCGCCCGGCTACCTGCGGCACTTCCTGTCGTATGTCGATGCCCTCGCGTGGCTGGGGCAACTCGGCGGCGACGGCGCCGTGCCGGGCAACGACACACCGTCGGCCAAGCCGGTCGACAACCCCGCCGGCCGCAAAACAAAACGCGCCGCGAAGTCCCGCTGAGCACGCACGACCCGGTTATAGCCGGTTGACCGTCCTGATCATTTCAGCCATCCGGCCGCTCTCGGCGGCGAAGCGCAACGGCTTGCAGCGCTCGACGATGACCTCGGACTCGCCGCGTTCGAGCAACTGCATGACTTCATCGATGAATTCCGCAAGCGGCATCGCATTCGGGTCGGAAGCCTGGAACTCGCCAAGCAATTCGGTCTGCACATACGGCGGCGCGATCTCGACGACTTCGACGGGCGTGCCCTGCAACTGATGCCGCAGCGACATCGAATACGAATGGATCGCCGCCTTGGTGGCGCTGTAGGTCGGCGACGAAAACATCGGCACGAAGGCCAGGCCCGACGAGACCGTCACCAGCGTGCTGCGGGGCTGTTTGAGCAAATGCGGCAGCAATGCCGCGCTCATGCGCAGCGTACCCGACAGGTTCGTCGCAATGGTTTGCTCGGCATCGTGGAGATCCGCGGGGGACTGCTTGATATCTTCCTCGCGCATGATGCCGGCGTTGTTGATCAGCACGTTCAACGCGGGGAACCGGGCGATCGCCTGCTCGGCCAATGCCGCAATGCTGGCCTTGTCGGTGATATCGAGTTGCAACGACACCATGCCGGGATTGGCTGCGGTGACTTCATCCAGGGCGGCTTGGCGGCGCCCGCAGATGATGACTTGGTTGCCCAGCTTGTGAAACGCTTCAGCCAGCGCCCGGCCAATGCCCGACGCGCCGCCGGTAATCAGAATGGTATTTCCTGTGATGTTCATGAACGACTCCTTTAAGTTGACGGTTTGTACGATAATGCAATCACTTTCCATTCGGAAGTAGGCACCCAAAAGATTTGTACTTACCAAAAGGAGAGCGACATGAACAAAACTCCGAAGGAACCGACGGCGTCGCCGCCCACAAAAACCTATCCACCGCTCGCCCCGGAGGTCGAGGCACTGGTGCATGAAATCATCGGCCAGGTCGCCGGCAAGTGGACCATGATCATCCTCGACCTGCTGCAGGAAAAGGGCACCTTGCGCTTCACGCAGATCGGCAAGACGGTGAGCGGCATCAGCCAGAAAATGCTGACCCAGACCCTGCGGGAAATGGAGCGCGACGGACTGGTCGTGCGCACCGTGCACCCGGTTATCCCGCCCCATGTCGACTATGCGCTGACACCGCTGGGCGAGAGCCTGAGCGAGGCGTTTTGCAGCGTCTGGCTATGGACCGAAAAGCACTACGGCGAGATTCAGAAAGCACGCGAGGCGTTTGCGGCGGTCTCGAAGCAACCCTCCAATTCGATTGCGCGCGCGCGCCGGTGAAGCCCCTATAATCGAACGATCGTTCATTACCCGCCCAATCGAGGAGATGTTGCATGGCTCTTCCGCCGCTGCTGCAAAATCTGGCGCTGCCTGTCGTGGCCTCGCCGATGTTCATCGTCAGTTACCCCGAGCTGGTGCTGGCCCAATGCAAGGCCGGCATCGTCGGCTCGTTCCCGGCGCTCAACGCGCGCCAGCCCGAGCTGCTCGACGAGTGGCTCACACGCATCAACGAAGAACTCACCGCGTTCAAGGCGGCTCATCCGGAGCGCCCGGTCGGCCCGCTGGCCGTCAACCAGATCGTGCATCAATCGAACGCGCGGCTCGAGCACGACGTGCGCGTGTGCATCGATCACAAGGTGCCGATTTTCATCACCAGCCTGCGCGCGCCGATCAAGGAGATTCTCGACGCGGTGCATAGCTACGGCGGTATCGTGCTGCATGACGTGATCAACATCCGGCATGCGCAGAAGGCGCTCGAAGCCGGCGTGGACGGGCTGATTCTGGTGGCCGCGGGCGCCGGCGGCCACGCGGGCATGCTCTCGCCGTTTGCGCTGGTGGGCGAGGTGCGTAAATTCTTCGACGGCCCGCTGGTGCTCTCCGGGGCCATCGCAACCGGTGGCGCGATTCTCGCCGCGCAGGCGATGGGGGCCGATCTGGCCTACATCGGCACGCGCTTCATCGCCTCCGAGGAAGCGCACGCGACCGACGAATACAAGCGGGCGATCGTCGACGCCAGCGCGGCCGACATCATCTACACCAACCTGTTCACCGGCGTCCACGGCAACTACATCCGCCAGAGCATTCTCAATGCCGGCCTCGATCCGGACAATCTGCCGGCCTCGGATAAAAGCAAGATGGACTTTTCCGGCGGCACTTCAAAAGCGAAGGCGTGGAAGGATATCTGGGGCGCCGGGCAAGGCGTGGGGCTGATGGAAAGCGTGCAGCCGGCCGGCCAGATCGTCGCGCAATTGAAGGAAGAATACGAAGCCGCGCGTCGGCGGCTGCTCGCCTGAGCAAAACGCCGGCATGTGCAGGCGCACATGCCGGCGTCAAGCAATCAAATAATCAATACGTGTACACGCCGCGCCCGCTCTTGCGCCCCAGGTAGCCCGCGGCCACCATTTCCTTGAGCAGCGGGCAGGGACGGTATTTGGAATCGGCGAACTCCTCGTAGTACACCTCCATCACCGACAGGCATACGTCGAGGCCGATCATGTCGGCCAGCGCCAGCGGCCCGATCGGATGATTGCAGCCGAGCTTCATGCCGTTGTCGATTTCCTCGGGCGTGGCCAGGCCTTCGCCCAGCACGAAGAAGGCCTCGTTGATCATCGGCACCAGAATGCGGTTGACCACGAAGCCGGGAGCGTTTTTCACGGTGATCGGGGTCTTGCCGAGTTCCTTGGCGAACGCTTCGACCGCCGCATGCGCGGCGTCGCCCGTTTGCAGGCCGCGGATGATTTCGACCAGCGCCATGAGCGGCACCGGGTTGAAGAAATGCATGCCGATGAAGCGCTGCGGATGGGACACCACGGCCGCCAGCTTGGTGATCGAAATCGACGAGGTATTCGAGGCGATGATGGTCTCGGCGTCCACCAGCGCATCGATCTGCTTGAGGATCTTCACCTTCAGATCGAAATTCTCGGTGGCTGCCTCGATCACGATATCGGCGCTCTTGAGCGCCGCGTAATCGGTCGACCCCGCGATGCGCGCGAGCGCGGCGTCCTTGTCGGCCGGCTTGATCTTGTCTTTCTTGATCAGGCGATCCAGGCTGCCCGCGACATTGGCGATGCCCTTTTGCACGGCGGCCTCGCTGATATCGACCATCACCACCTGCAGCCCCACCACGGCGCAGGCCTGCGCAATACCGTTGCCCATCGTGCCCGCGCCAATAATGCCTACCTTCTGAATACCCATCTTCCTGCCTCTTCGCGATTGATGAAAATTGGCGCCCCGTCGGCGTTGCCGCGGGGCCGTTACATGTTGCGCCGGTACTGCCCGCCCACCTCGAACAGCGCGCTGGTGATCTGGCCCAGCGAGCATACCCGCACCGCGTCCATGAGCACGGCGAACACGTTGCCGTTTTCGATCACGGTCTGCCGCAGGCGCTCGAGCATGGCCGGCCCCGCGCCGGCGTGCGCGCCCTGGAATTCGCGCAGGCGCTTGAGCTGCGACTGCTTTTCTTCCTCGGTGGAGCGCGCCAGCGCGATGGTGGTCGGCGCATCGGCTTGATGCGGATTGAGGAACGTATTGACGCCGATCACCGGATAAGAGCCATCGTGCTTCTTGTGCTCATAATATAGCGACTCCTCCTGGATCTTGCCGCGCTGATAACCGGTTTCCATCGCGCCGAGCACGCCGCCGCGCTCTGCAATGCGCTCGAACTCCTGCAGCACCGCTTCTTCGACCAGATCGGTGAGCGCCTCGATGATGAAGCTGCCCTGGTTGGGGTTTTCGTTTTTCGCCAGACCCCATTCGCGGTTGATGATGAGCTGGATTGCCAGCGCGCGCCGCACCGAGGCCTCGGTGGGCGTGGTAATGGCCTCGTCGTAGGCATTCGTGTGCAGCGAGTTGCAGTTGTCGTAAATGGCGATCAACGCCTGCAGCGTGGTGCGGATGTCGTTGAAGTCGATTTCCTGCGCATGCAGGCTGCGCCCGCTGGTCTGGATGTGATACTTGAGTTTCTGGCTGCGCTCGTTCGCGCCGTATTTCTCGCGCATCGCCACGGCCCAGATGCGGCGCGCGACACGCCCGAGCACCGTATATTCCGGATCCATGCCGTTGGAGAAGAAGAACGACAGGTTCGGCGCGAAATCGTCGATATGCATGCCGCGCGCCAGATAGGCTTCGACGTAGGTGAAGCCGTTGGCCAGCGTGAAGGCGAGCTGCGAGATGGGATTGGCGCCCGCCTCGGCAATGTGATAGCCGGAGATCGACACCGAATAGAAATTGCGCACCTGGTGATGGACGAAATACTCCTGAATGTCGCCCATCACTTTCAGGCTGAATTCGGTCGAGAAGATACAGGTGTTCTGCCCCTGGTCTTCCTTGAGGATGTCGGCCTGCACGGTGCCGCGCACGTTCTGCAGCGCCCATGCGCGGATCTTGGCGATCTCGTCGTCGGTCGGCTCGCGTCCGTTGTCGGCGGCGAACTTGGCCAGTTGCTGATCGATCGCCGTGTTGAAGAACATCGCCAGGATAGTCGGCGCCGGTCCGTTGATCGTCATCGACACCGAGGTATTCGGCGAGCACAGGTCGAAGCCGTCATACAGCGCCTTCATGTCGTCGAGCGTGGCGATCGACACGCCCGAGTTGCCGACCTTGCCGTAAATATCGGGGCGCTCGCCCGGGTCGAAGCCATATAGCGTGACCGAGTCGAACGCGGTCGACAGACGCTTGGCCGGCATGCCTTCCGAGACCAGCTTGAAGCGGCGATTGGTACGGAACGCGTCGCCCTCGCCGGCGAACATGCGGGTCGGATCCTCGTTCTCGCGCTTGAAGGCGAACACGCCGGCCGTGTATGGAAACGAGCCCGGCACGTTTTCCAGCATTTGCCAGCGCAGAATCTCGCCTTCGTCGACGAACCTGGGCAGCACCACCTTGGGAATCCGGCTGCCGGAGAGCGTCGTGTAGGTCAGCGCGGTGCGAATCTCCTTGTCGCGGATCTTCACCACATATTCGTCGCCGCTATAGGCCTTGAGCGTTTGCGGCCATTGCGCAAGCAGCTTCTTTTCGTTCGCGCCGAGCTGAGCGTCGCGCTCGGCCAGCAGTTGGCCGAGTTGCTCGGCGCCGGCCTGGTCGCCGCCGGCCTCGGCAAGCATGCGGCGCGCCTCCCGCAGTTGCTGGCGCTCGCGCGCCACGCGGCTCTGAGCTTGCACGCGCTGGTGATAATGGCGCACCGTATCGGCGATTTCCGCCAGATAGCGGCTGCGCGCCGGCGGCAAAATCGCGCCACGGTAACTCGGCATATGACCGTCGACCACCGGCAGGCGCCCCGCCTCGGCCTTCAGTCCCTTTGTCTTGAGTGCCGACAGCAGGCCCTGATACAAGGCGGTCACGCCATCGTCGTTGAAGTGCGCGGCCATCGTGCCGTAGACCGGCATTTGCTCGGGCGGCGTGCTCCATGCCTCGCGATTGCGCTGCACCTGCTTGGCGACGTCGCGCAGCGCATCGCGCGCGCCCTTGCGGTCGAACTTGTTGATCGCCACGAAGTCGGCGAAATCAAGCATGTCGATCTTTTCCAACTGGCTGGCCGCGCCGAACTCGGGCGTCATCACATACAGGGACAGGTCCGAGTGCGGCACGATCGCCGCGTTGCCCTGGCCGATACCCGAGGTCTCCACCACGATCAAATCGAAGCCGGCCACCTTGCACGCATCCAGCACGTCGGGCAGCGCCGGCGAGATCTCGCTGTCGGCCTCGCGCGTGGCCAGCGAGCGCATGAACACGCGCGGCCCCTGGCCCCAGTCGCCGATCGCGTTCATGCGGATGCGATCGCCCAGCAGCGCCCCGCCCGATTTGCGGCGCGACGGATCGACCGCGATCACGGCGATGCGCCAGCTGTCGCCCTGATCGAGCCGGAAGCGCCGAATCAGCTCATCGGTGAGCGACGACTTGCCGGCGCCCCCGGTGCCTGTAATGCCCAGTACCGGCACGCGCGACGTCTTGGCATGCGCGTGCAGGGTGTCACGCAGGCCGGCGTCGACCTTGCCGTTTTCCAGCACCGTCAACAACTGCGCGAGCGCGCGCCGGTCGCCTGCCAGCACCGCATCGAGCGAGTTCGGCGCGAATTGCGACAGATCGCCCAGCTCGGTCTCGCAGCGGTACAGCATGTCGTTGATCATGCCCTGCAGACCCAGCTGCTGACCGTCGTGCGGCGAATAGATGCGCGTCACGCCATAGGCTTCGAGCTCGGCGATTTCCTCCGGCACGATCACCCCGCCGCCGCCGCCGAACACCTTGATATGCTCGCCACCCTGGCGGCGCAGCAGATCGATCATGTACTTGAAGTATTCGACGTGGCCGCCCTGATAGCTCGACACGGCGATGCCGTGCGCATCTTCCTGCAGCGCCGCATCGACCACCTCGGCCACCGAGCGGTTGTGCCCCAGGTGCACCACCTCCGCGCCGCTGGCCTGCAGGATACGGCGCATGATATTGATTGCCGCGTCGTGGCCATCGAACAACGAGGCCGCGGTGACGAAGCGCAACCGCACGCCGGGCTTGTAGTCGGTGAGTTTTTGCGCGATGGATAAATCGGTCATGTCTCCCCCTTGGCAAAGCGCACGCTTCGCATCGCCCGCGCGGCGCAGGAACGCCTCGCCGATCGGGCATCGGTTTCAAACAGTATAGCGGAACGGATTTGCGTGTTGACGTTTACGTTAACGTAACACGATTCCGGC
>JAGXBI010000481.1 GCA_018971155.1 Burkholderiales bacterium | reverse complement strand
CGGCGCGAATCACGCGGTCCAGGCCGGGCACTTCCATGCCCATGTCGGCCAGGAAGACTTCCTTGTCGGCGTCGTCGAGGTCGGCGATCTCGGCCTCGATGGCCGCGCAAATGGCGACCACCGGCGCGTTCTCGGCGGCCGCGTAGGCGCGCACGGCGTCCAGGTGCGGGTTGTTCTCGAAGCCGTCGTCCTTGACGTTGGCCACGTACATGGTCGGCTTTTCGGTGATCAGGCAGAACGGCTTGAGCAGGGCTTTTTCTTCCGGCTCGAGCTTGAGTGCGCGTACCGGTTTGGCTTCGTTGAGCACCGGCAGCACTTTTTCGAGCACCGCGACCAGCCGTTGGGCCTCTTTGTCGTTACCGGAGCGGGCAGCCTTGGTGTAGCGTTGCAGCGCTTTTTCGACGGTGGCCAGATCGGCCAGCGCCAGTTCGGTGTTGATGACTTCGATGTCGGACAGCGGGTCGACCTTGTTGGCGACGTGGATCACGTTCGGATCCTCGAAGCAGCGCACGACGTGCGTGATCGCATCGGTCTCGCGAATATTCGCCAGGAATTGGTTGCCCAGGCCCTCGCCCTTGGAGGCGCCCGCCACCAGGCCGGCGATGTCGACGAACTCGACGGTGGCCGGCACCACACGCTCGGGTTTGACGATCTCGGCCAGCGCCTTGAGACGGGGGTCCGGCACTTCCACCACGCCGACGTTGGGCTCGATGGTGCAGAACGGATAGTTTTCGGCGGAGATGCCGGCTTTGGTCAAGGCATTGAAAAGGGTCGATTTGCCGACGTTGGGCAAGCCGACGATGCCGCATTGGAGGCTCATGGCGCGAACAGTGCAGAGGAAAACCGCTATTGTACTGGAGCGCCCCTGGCGCGGCTGCGCGCGCCGGGCGCATCGGCGGCGATGCCCAGGGCTATAATGCCCTGAGTCTGAGATCTTGCGCCCATGCGCGCTGTGTATGTCCAATTCCAATTCATTCGATGTGATCGTCGTCGGCGGCGGGCTGGTCGGCAAGTCGACCGCGCTGCTGCTGGCGCAGGCGCGCCTGAAGGTGGCCTTGTTGGCGCGGCCGGCCGCCGCGCCGGCCGATGCGTGGGACGCGCGCATTTACTCCCTGTCGGCCAGTTCGCAAACCTTGCTCGAGCGCATGCGCGTGTGGCAGGCGCTGGATGCGGCCCGGGTCAATCCGGTGTACGACATGGAGGTGTTTGGCGACGCGCGCGGCGCCCTGCATTTTTCCGCCTATCAGGCCGCGGTGCCGCAGCTGGCGTGGATCGCCGAATCATCCAATGTCGAGCGGGCGCTGGATGCGGCGTTGCGCTTCGCGCCGCAAATACACGTGTTCGATGCGCGCGGCGCGGCGCTCGCGGTGTCGGCCGAACGCGCGGCGTTGCAGCTCGACGACGG
>JAGXBI010000005.1 GCA_018971155.1 Burkholderiales bacterium | reverse complement strand
TGCTTGTGGGGGCCGGCTCACGGCGGTGCGAACGAGGCCGCTCTGAACATGCTCGAACAGATCGGGTCACCCGACAAAATCCCCGAGTTCATCAAGCAGGTCAAGGACAAGAATTCGGGCGTCAAACTGATGGGCTTTGGCCACCGTGTCTACAAGAATTACGATCCGCGTGCCAAGTTGATGCGCGAGACCTGCCACGAAGTGCTCGAAGAACTCGGCCTGCACGACGACCCGTTGTTCAAGCTCGCCATGCAGCTCGAGAAAATTGCCCTCGAGGACGAATACTTCGTGTCGCGCAAGCTGTACCCGAACGTCGATTTCTACTCGGGTATCGTGCAGCGCGCGCTGGGTATTCCGACCTCGATGTTCACCTGCATTTTTGCGATGGCCCGCACGGTGGGCTGGATCGCGCAGTGGAA
Organism: Burkholderiales bacterium; assembly: GCA_018971155.1. GTDB lineage: Bacteria > Pseudomonadota > Gammaproteobacteria > Burkholderiales > Burkholderiaceae > Pandoraea. The sequence goes on along the minus strand of JAGXBI010000005.1, from coordinate 33,701 downwards.
CGAGATGATCTCGGAGACGGACCAGAAGATCGGTCGTCCGCGTCAATTGTTCGTCGGCGCGACCAAGCGCGACGTACCCGCGATCGACAAGCGCTGATCGGCTCTTCGGCGTGGCCCGTCACGGCCCCGCCAGAACGCTCCAAACCCCCGGTGGCCGGCGCGAATGCGCGTTGGTGCCGGGGTTTTTTTTAGGACGCAGCCGCTTTTGCGCTATGGCATAATGAAAAGTTCATAAAACGATTTTGCCCGGCTCTGCAATCATGGCTAAGACGCTGTACGACAAATTGTGGGATGCTCATGTGGTCCATACCGAAGAGGATGGCACCGCCTTGCTTTATATCGACCGTCAATTGCTGCACGAGGTCACCAGTCCGCAGGCTTTCGAAGGACTGAAGCTGGCTGGCCGGCCGGTCTGGCGCATCAGTGCGAATCTGGCGGTGTCGGATCATAACGTTCCCACCACCGATCGTTCCGATGGTATTGCCGACCCGATCTCCCGGCTGCAGGTCGAGACGCTCGATCACAATTGCGACGACTATGGCATCACGCAGTTCAAGATGAACGATCTGCGTCAGGGCATCGTCCATGTCATCGGGCCGGAGCAGGGCGCCACGTTGCCCGGCATGACGGTCGTGTGCGGCGATTCCCATACGTCGACTCACGGCGCGTTCGGCGCCCTGGCCTTTGGCATCGGAACTTCCGAAGTCGAACATGTCCTGGCGACGCAAACCTTGCTGATGAAGAAGAGCAGGAACATGCTGGTCAAGGTCGAGGGACAATTGCCGCGAGGCTGTTCAGCCAAGGATATCGTGCTGGCGGTCATCGGCCGCATCGGTACTGCCGGCGGCACCGGATACACCATCGAATTCGCCGGCTCGGCGATTCGCGCGCTGTCGATGGAAGGTCGCATGACCGTCTGCAATATGGCCATCGAGGCGGGGGCACGCGCAGGACTGGTCGCCGTCGACGACACGACCGTATCCTACGTGAAGGGACGGCCGTTTGCGCCGCAGGGGCCGGAATTCGAGCAGGCGCAAGCCTACTGGCGTACGCTGCATTCCGATCCGGGAGCACATTTCGACCATGTCGTCGAAATCGATGCCGCCCAGATTCGCCCGCAAGTGACCTGGGGCACCTCTCCCGAGATGGTCGTCAGCATCGAGGATCGTGTGCCCGATCCCGAGCGCGAGAAAGACGCCGTCAAACGCAGCGCGATGGAGCGTGCCCTGACGTACATGGGGCTCGAACCGAATACGCCGCTGCAACATGTAGCGATCGACAAGGTTTTTATCGGCTCGTGCACCAACTCCCGCATTGAAGACATCCGGGCCGCTGCCTGGGTCGTGAAGAAGCTCGGCAAGCGTGTTGCGGCGAACGTGCGCCTTGCCTTGGTCGTGCCTGGCTCGGGGCTCGTCAAGGAGCAGGCCGAGCACGAGGGGCTCGACCAGATCTTCAAGGCGGCGGGCTTCGAGTGGCGCGAGGCGGGATGCTCGATGTGTCTGGCCATGAACGCTGACCGTCTCGAGCCGGGCGAGCGTTGTGCCTCGACGTCGAACCGGAACTTCGAGGGGCGTCAGGGAGCGGGAGGGCGCACGCATTTGGTGAGCCCCGCGATGGCTGCCGCAGCGGCCATCGAAGGGCATTTCGTCGATATTCGCCGCCTGGTTTGATTCGGTGCCGCTCGACGTCGCGTTTGGCGGCGTCTAGCGTATAAGGAGAAATCATGAAAAAGTTTTTTTTGCTGGCGGTAGCGTTGGTGAGCGTGATGCTGACGGGGTGCAACACGGTGGCTGGTATCGGTAAAGATACAGCGGCGGCCGGGCACGCCATTGAAAACGCGGCTCAGAAGTAAGTCAAACGCTTTGTGGCTGTCCGCCCAGAACGGATCGCCTTTATGTTTCCGTCGCAGGTGAATTGAACATGGAAAAATTTGTCGTCCACAGCGGCCTCGTTGCCCCGCTTGACCGAGAGAACGTCGATACTGACGCGATCATTCCCAAGCAATTTCTGAAATCGATCAAGCGCACCGGCTTTGGTCAAAACCTGTTCGATGAATGGCGCTACCTTGACGTAGGGCAGCCGGGTCAGGATTGCGCGCGCCGCCCGCTCAACCCGGATTTCGTACTCAATCAGTCGCGCTATCAAGGCGCCAGCGTGCTGCTAGCGCGCAAGAATTTCGGCTGCGGCAGTTCGCGTGAGCATGCCCCCTGGGCACTTCAGCAGTACGGCTTTCGCGCGATCATCGCCCCGAGCTTCGCGGACATTTTTTTCAATAACTGCTTCAAGAACGGCCTGCTGCCGATCGTTCTGTCGGAGTCGCAAGTCGATCACCTCTTCAACGAAACGGTCGCATTCGTGGGCTACAAGCTGACCATCGATCTGCAGAAGCAAATGGTGATCGCACCCGACGGGCGCGAGTTCGCTTTCAACGTTGAGCCGTTCCGCAAGCATTGCCTGCTCAATGGCTTCGACGATATCGGACTGACCCTGCAGCATGCCGATAAAATCAAGGAATTCGAGGCACGGCGTTTGGCGACCCAGCCATGGCTGAACCACCGTCTGCCGGGCTAATTCGAACCGAAATAAGGAATACGCAATGAAAATCGCAGTATTGCCGGGTGATGGCATTGGGCCGGAGATTGTCGCCGAAGCCGTGAAAGTGCTCAACGCGCTGGACGAAAAACTCGAACTGGAGCAGGCGCCGGTCGGCGGAGCCGGCTACGAAGCGCACGGACATCCGTTGCCGGATGCAACCCTGGCGCTGGCCCAGTCCGCCGACGCGATCCTGTTCGGCGCGGTGGGCGATTGGAAGTACGACACCCTGGCGCGCGAGCTGCGTCCCGAGCAGGCCATTCTCGGCTTGCGCAAGCATCTGCAACTGTTTGCCAATTTCCGCCCGGCAATCCTTTACGACGAATTGGCCAGCGCGTCCAGCCTGAAGCCGGAAATCGTCGCCGGCCTCAATATCCTGATCATCCGTGAACTGAACGGAGACATCTATTTTGGCCAGCCACGCGGTATTCGCAGCGCGCCAGACGGTCTTTTTGCCGGTAGCCGAGAGGGTTTCGACACGATGCGCTACAGCGAGCCGGAAGTGCGCCGTATCGCCCATGTGGCATTTCAGGCCGCGCGCAAGCGCGACAAGCGGCTGTGCTCGGTCGACAAGGCCAATGTGCTGGAGACGTCGCAGCTCTGGAAGGAAGTGATGCTCGACGTGGCCAAGGAATACGCCGACGTGGAGCTGTCGCACATGTATGTCGACAATGCCGCGATGCAACTCGTGAAAGCGCCGAAGAATTTCGACGTGATCGTCACCGGCAACATGTTTGGCGATATTCTTTCCGATGAGGCGGCGATGCTGACGGGATCCATCGGGATGCTCCCGTCGGCCTCGCTCGACGCGAATAACAAGGGCTTGTATGAACCGTCTCACGGATCCGCGCCCGATATCGCCGGCAAAGGAGTCGCCAATCCGCTGGCGACGATCCTGTCGGCTGCGATGATGCTGCGCTACACGTTCGGCAGGACGGAACAGGCCGAGCGCATCGAAAGCGCCGTCAAGCGAGTGCTTGCCCAGGGTCTGCGCACGCCCGATATCTGGCAGCAAGGCGCCACCAAGGTGGGCACGCGTGAGATGGGCGAGGCGGTGGTAGCTGCGCTGCGAGCGTGATGAATCGTCTGCGGCGACACCACGATGGTGCTGCCGCAGATTCAATTGAGAGAGTGAAAGATGAAAACCGTTGGACTGGTAGGTTGGCGTGGCATGGTCGGGTCGGTCCTGATGCAGCGGATGCAGCAGGAAAACGATTTTTCCTTGATCGAGCCGGTGTTCTTCAGCACCAGCAACGCAGGGGGCAAAGCGCCTGCGCAAGCGAAAAACGAAGCGGTGCTCAAAGACGCCAATAACGTCGACGAACTCAAAAAATGCGACGTCATCATCACCTGCCAGGGCGGTGACTACACCACCGACATTTTCCCGAAGCTGCGAGCTGCAGGCTGGAACGGATTCTGGATCGACGCTGCATCGACGTTGCGCATGAAAAATGATGCCGTGATTGTGCTCGATCCAGTCAATCTCGACGTCATCAAGACGGCACTGGGCAGCGGTGTAAAGAATTACATCGGCGGCAACTGCACCGTCAGCTGCATGCTGATGGGCCTGGGCGGTCTGTTCCAGCACGATTTGGTCGAGTGGATGACCTCCATGACCTATCAGGCAGCGTCCGGTGGCGGCGCGCAACACATGCGGGAACTGTTGACCCAGTTCGGCAGCCTGCATGGCGAAGTCAAGACCTTGCTCGATGATCCCGCCTCGGCGATTCTCGAGATCGACCGCAAAGTGCTGGCCAAGCAGCATGCATTGACGGACGCTGAAACGCGGCAGTTTGGCGTGCCCTTGGGCGGCAACCTGATTCCCTGGATCGACAAGGATCTTGGCAACGGCGTCTCGCGCGAAGAATGGAAGGGCGGTGCCGAGACCAACAAGATTCTCGGTCGCGGCGAAGGCTTCAGCGTGGCGGCGATTCCGGTCGACGGGCTGTGCGTGCGTATCGGCGCGATGCGCTGCCATAGCCAGGCGCTCACCATCAAGTTGCGCAAGGACGTGCCGCTGGACGAACTCAGCGACATCATCGGGCAGGCCAATGACTGGGTCAAGGTCGTGCCCAACACGCGTGAGGCAAGCATGACCGATTTGACACCTGCGGCGGTGACCGGCACCCTGGCGATTCCGGTGGGGCGGTTGCGCAAGATGGCGATGGGCGATCAATATCTGTCGGCTTTCACGGTCGGCGATCAACTCTTGTGGGGAGCGGCCGAGCCACTGCGCCGGACCTTGCGCATTCTGCTCGACGCTTGACGCGAGCCCTGTGCGGCGGTGCACGGTGAGGCCACGGGGGGAGCCGAACCGGGTGTTTGAACTGGAGCAGCGCAACAGAACACAAAGGGGCACAGGTGCGAAATAGCAAGATGGTCAAACAACTCGATGCATTGCGCATGACGGCCCTGGCCGCACTCCTGTGGGGCGCCGGCCTGCTGAGCGCGAACGCGATGACGCTGGGCAACCAGACCGTCCGTTCCGGTGCCGGCCAACCGTTGCAGGCCGATATCCAGGTCACCGACGTGACACCGGTCGAAGCGAACGGATTGAGCGTCAGCCTGGCGCCGCGGGAGGTTTTCAACCTTACCGGCGTGAACTACGCCTCCGCCCTCACTGACCTGAAACTCGGCCTGACCAAAGCCGGGCCGGGCCATTATGTGATTCATGTCAGCACCAGCCAGCCGGTCGCGAGCCCGTTTCTGGATCTCGTGATTGTGCTCGATTGGCGTTCGGGGCGGCAAACGAGCCCCTACACGCTGCTGATCAATCAGTCTGCCGAGCAGACTCGGGGACGCGGCGCCACGATCGTCGCTCCGTCGACGGCGCCGTCCGGGGCGGGGGCGACGACCCAGGGCGCTCCGTCCTCTGCCGCATCCACAGGGCAGGCCGGCAAGCGTTATGTCGTCGAGCGCGGCGATACGTTATCGGACTTGGCTGCCAAATTTGCCAGCGAAGTGCCGGGCGTGACGTCGGCACAAATGATGGCCGCCCTCTATAACGCCAACCGTGGCGCCTTCATCGGCGGCAACTCAAACCTCCTCAAGGCCGGCGCCGCATTGCAGCTGCCTTCGGATGGTACGGTGCAGGCCGTGTCGCCGCAGGCGGCAAGCCGCTTTGTGGCCGAGAGCCGCGCCCAGTTCCAGGCCTACCGCGCGCGTCTGGCCGAAAGCGCGGCCAAGCAACACACTCAAGCCGCCGGCCGTAGCGCGGGCGGCACAATCGAAAAGCAGGCCCCGGCCACAGCACCTACTGCTCCCGGCGATGAGCTGACCCTGTCCCGTCCCGAGCAGGGCCCCAAGGCCGGCAACACGCCAGAAGATCGCATTGCCCGCGAAAAGGCGATCGACGAAGCGAAGGGGCGGGTCCAGGCGCTGGAGAAGAACGTCGGTGAACTTCAAAAGCTGCTGGCCCTGAAAAAGAAGCAGGCGGGGGAGCAGGCCGCCGCGCAGTCGGGCGCTTCGGCCCCTGCCGCTGGTGTCGCGGCAGCCAGCACCGCAGTGGCTTCGCAGCCCGCAGCATCCCAGTCGACGGCGGTGCCGGCGGCCGCTTCGCAAGCGCCGGCGTCGGTTGTCGCTGCCGGCGAAAAGAAGGGGGCGCCTGCGTTGTCGTGGGACGCGCTCAAGCGCAATCCTTATCTATGGCCCGGTGCGGCCCTACTGGTGCTGCTGCTGGCCATCCTCTGGTTCATGACGCGCCGCCGTGCGCAACCACAAGCGCCGGTCGGCCAGGAAGGCCCGTACGATGCGGGCGGCGACGACAGCCACGCCGCACATGCGGATGCGGTTGCCAATGGCGATGCACACAAGACGATGAATGAACGAATAACGCAGCGCATGGAAAAGGTATCCAGCGAAAAAAATGTCGCGCTGGCAGCCGGGGCGCTCAGCGCCGAGGCCGCGCTGGAGCGGCTGGTGGCGGAAACCGAAAAAGCGCCGAGACCGACGCCGTCGAGCATGCCGGTCAATGGGGTGGCGCAGCTGGTTGGCGATATCGATCTGTCGCTGCCGGGTCATGCTGACGAATCGGTACGTACCGAAGCGCACACGGACAAGCCGATCGTCAGTCCCGATGAAGCCCCGTGGGGAACGGTGAATTTCACGATGGCGCCTGCCGGCGAGGCTGCCGGGGCTGCGTCGTCACCGGTTTCTCCGGACGACGCGCAAGCATTGCGCGATGAGCCGGCGACGCCTTTTGCAGTGCCGGAACGCGACGAGGCCCCGTCGCTCAAGCCGTTGTCTTTCGATCTGTCGGGTTTCGACCTCGACCTGAAAGGAGCGAGCGAGGCCGATACGGCGCAGGCGGGTCCGGCGCATGCGCCGCTGGCCGACACGATTCAAACCAAGCTTGAGCTGGCTAACGCCTACGTGGCGATCGGCGACAAGGCCGGTGCGCGCGAACTGCTCGAAGAGGTGCTCAGGGACGGCGACGCGGCTGCCCAGGCCGAGGCGCGCAAGCGGATGGCCACGCTGGGATAATACGCGTACCGATTGACCGTAGCTTTGGGCGCCCGATTGTCGTTGGCGCCTTTTCTTTTGATCCAATGAAACCCGCGCGGCGCGACGCCGTGGCGCCCTATGCGAATTGCGCTTGGAATACAGTACGACGGTTTGGCCTTTTCCGGCTGGCAGGCCCAACCGCACGGTAACACCGTGCAGGATGCACTCGAGCGGGCCTTGGCCGCGTTTGCCGGTATGCCGGTGCAAACCCATGTCGCCGGACGAACCGATGCAGGGGTGCATGCGCTGGGCCAGGTGGTGCACTTCGACACACCGCTGGCCAGATCCGACTACGCCTGGGTCCGCGGGGTCAACGCATTTTTGCCGAAAACGGTTGCGATTCAGTGGGCCACCCCGGTGTCGGAGGAATTCCACGCGCGCTTCGCCGCTTTCGAGCGCACCTATTTTTATATGCTCTATGTCCATCCGGTGCGCGCGCCATTGCTGGAAGGCAAGTGTGGATGGTTGCACACTCCGCTCGATGTTGCGGCGATGCGGGCGGCGGTGGAATGCCTGATCGGCGAGCATGACTTTTCTGCGTTCCGTTCATCGGAATGCCAGGCCAAGACGCCCGTCAAGCACATGTATGCAATCGACATCGGCCAGCAAGGGAATTTTTACGGATTCCGCTTCCGGGCCAACGCATTCCTGCACCATATGGTGCGCAATTTGATGGGGTGCCTGGTCAGCATCGGCAAGGGCCGCCAGCCGCCGGGCTGGATGGCCGAGGTGCTGGCGAGCGGCGACCGCCGTCGCGCGGCGCCGACGTTCATGCCGGACGGGCTGTATCTGGCCCAGGTCGGCTATCCTGACAAATTTCGACTGCCGCCGCCCAACTGGTCGGCCTGGCCCTATTCCATGCCGTGGCCAACATGACAACACGTACTCGCATCAAAATTTGCGGCCTTTCCCGGCCGGCGGATATCGACTATGCCGTGGCGCTGGGTGTTGATGCGATCGGCCTGGTTTTTTTTCCGCCGAGCCCGCGTCACGTCTCGATCGAGCAGGCCGCCTCGCTGGCGAGCCGGGTGCCGCCATTCGTCACGGTCGTCGGGCTGTTCGTCAACGCTACGCCGGATGAAATAAGCCGCACCGTCGCGCGGGTACCGCTGGACCTGCTGCAGTTTCACGGCGACGAATCGGCCGAGCAATGCATCGCGGGAGCCCAGGCTGCGGGCGGCCGTCCGTGGCTGCGCGCGTTGCGGGTTGGCCCCGACACGAAAAGTGCCGCGGATTTGCTACAATCTGCCGATGATTACGCTGCCGCGCAGGGCATTTTGCTCGATGCCCTGGTCGAAGGATACGGCGGCGGGGGGAAGGTCTTCGATTGGTCACTTATTCCAAAAGAACTCGCGCGTCGGGCCGTTTTAAGTGGTGGCTTGAACGCGCACAATGTCGCTGACGCCATTGCGCGTGTGCGGCCCTACGCCGTGGATGTCTCCAGCGGCGTGGAGTCCGCGCGTGGCGTGAAAGATCACGCCCGTATGGCGGCTTTCGTGCGCGCGGTTCGCGCTGCGGACGCCCGATAATCAAAGCCGTTGGCGGCACTGCCGGCGGCCCCCTTGCGGTGAGTGACACTATGTACGATTTCCCCGATGCTCGAGGCCATTTCGGCCCATATGGCGGCGTTTTCGTCTCGGAAACGCTGATTCACGCGCTCGACGAATTGCGCGATGCCTATCAGAAATGCCAGCATGATCCGGCATTCCAGGAAGAATTCCATTACGAACTGAAGCACTACGTCGGTCGCCCGTCCCCCGTCTATCATGCCAAGCGCTGGAGTCAGGAGCTCGGCGGCGCGCAGATCTACCTCAAGCGGGAAGATCTCAATCACACGGGTGCGCACAAGATCAATAACGTCATTGGCCAGGCGCTGCTTGCGCGCCGCATGGGCAAGCCGCGCGTGATCGCCGAGACCGGCGCCGGGCAGCATGGCGTGGCGACTGCCACCATCGCGGCGCGCTTCGGCATGGAATGCGTCGTCTACATGGGCTCGGAAGACGTCAAGCGGCAGGCCGCCAACGTCTACCGCATGCAATTGCTGGGTGCGCGGGTGGTGCCGGTCGAATCCGGCTCGAAAACCCTCAAGGACGCGCTCAACGAAGCAATGCGCGACTGGGTGACGAATGTCGAGAACACGTTCTACATCATCGGCACGGTGGCCGGGCCGCATCCCTATCCGATGCTGGTACGTGATTTCCAAAGCGTCATCGGCCAGGAGTGCAAACTGCAGATGCCCGAACTGACAGGCCGCCAGCCCGATTACGTGCTTGCCTGCGTCGGCGGCGGCTCCAATGCGATGGGGATCTTCTATCCCTATCTGGATCATGCCAACGTCAAGCTGATCGGTGTGGAGGCTGCGGGCGAGGGCATTGCCACCAGCCACCATGCGGCAGCACTGGTGGGCGGCACGCCGGGCGTGCTGCACGGCAATCGCACCTACTTGCTGCAAGACGCCAACGGCCAGATCCTGGAGACGCATTCGATCTCGGCCGGACTGGACTACCCTGGTGTGGGCCCTGAGCATGCCTGGCTCAAGGACAGCCACCGCGCGGAATATGTCGCGGTCACCGACACCGAGGCGCTGCAGGCGTTTCACGATTGCTGTCGCATCGAGGGCATCATCCCCGCGCTGGAGTCGAGCCACGCGCTGGCCTACGCCTGCAAGCTGGCGCCGACGCTGCCCAAGGACAAGTCGCTGCTGGTCAATCTGTCCGGGCGCGGCGATAAGGACATGCATACGGTGATGGCCGTCGCGGGCAAGGAAACGCCATAGTGCGGCCGCGCCCCGTGACGACCGTGAGAACCGACACGCCATGACGCGCGCCACCGATAGTCTCGCCAGCGAGCCGGCGAAGTCTGCCGAGCCGCCGCTCATCGGTGCGTCGGTGTCGATTCGCCACGCCGATTTTCTTGCCAGCGCCGCGGAGGTCGCCGATGGTTCGGTCGACCTGATCCTGGCCGATCCGCCCTACGGTCTCGGCAAGGATTACGGCAACGATTCGGACATGCGTTCGGGCGACGATTTTCTCGCCTGGACGTATGGCTGGCTCGACCTCGCGATTCCCAAGCTCAAGGCGTCCGGTTCTCTTTACATTTTCTGCACCTGGCAGTACGCGCCCGAGCTGTTCGTGTTTCTCAAGCGGCGCATGCTGATGGTCAACGAAATCATCTGGGACCGGCGCGTTCCGAGCATGGGAGGCACCACGCGCCGCTTCAGTTCGGTGCACGACAACATCGGGTTTTTCGCAGTCTCGAAGGACTATTATTTCAATCTCGATGCGGTGCGTATTCCTTACGACCCGGTGACCAAGAAGGCGCGCAGCCGGCGCATCTTCGAGGGCAGCAAGTGGCTCGAACTCGGCTACAACCCAAAAGACCTGTGGTCGGTTTCGCGCCTGCACCGGCAGGATCTGGAGCGGGTGGATCATCCGACCCAAAAACCGCTCGACATCATCGAGCGCATGGTGCTGGCCACCTGTCCCCCGGACGGGCTGGTGCTTGACCCCTTCATGGGCAGCGGCACCACGGCGGTCGCGTGCGCGCGTCACGGGCGCCGCTTCATCGGTTACGAAATCAATCCGCAATACTGCGCGCTCGCTCATCAACGCATTCAACAACTGGAAAACCATGTCCCGCATACAAGCGACTTTTCAGGCACTGCAAGCGCAGGGTAAAAAAGGGCTGATCCCCTTCATGACGGCCGGCGACCCCGAACCGGCGTGGACCGTCGACCTGATGCACGCACTGGCCGACAACGGCGCCGACGTGATCGAACTCGGCGTGCCATTTTCCGATCCGATGGCCGACGGGCCGGTGATTCAACGCGCCTCGGAGCGTGCCTTGGCCAAGGGTGTCAGCCTGGCGCAGGTGCTCGATAACGTGGCGGCGTTCCGACGCAAGAATACCCATACACCGGTCGTGCTGATGGGGTATGCCAACCCGATCGAGCGCATGGGACTCGCGGCGTTCGCGCAGCGCGCCCAGGCAGCCGGGGTCGACGGCGTGCTGGTCGTCGATTACCCGCCCGAGGAGAGTGGTGAGTTCGCCGCACAGATGCGCGCGCACGAGCTCGACCCGATTTTCCTGCTCGCGCCGACCTCGACCGACAAGCGGATCGCGGCAGTCGCCAAACTGGCCAGCGGCTACGTCTACTACGTGTCGCTCAAGGGGGTGACCGGCGCCGCGCACCTTGACCTCGACAGCGTGGCCGGCAAGATTCCGCAAATCAAGCGGCACGTCAACGTGCCGGTCGGCGTCGGCTTTGGCATCCGCGATGCCCAGACGGCCGCCGCGATCGGGCAAGTGGCCGACGCCGTGGTGATCGGCAGCCGCATCATTCAGCTGCTTGAAGACGCTACGCGCGATCAGGACGACCAAAGTGCCGCGAAAGCGGTAAAATCGCTGGCTGAATTCATTGCCGGGATTCGCGTTGCACTGGATGAAACGCCGGCAACCCGTAAATAACGGCCAAGGAGAAACGATGAGTTGGCTCGATAAACTGTTGCCGCCGAAGATCAAGCAGACCGATCCGGCCCAACGCAACAAGAGCATTCCCGAAGGCTTGTGGGTCAAGTGCCCGTCGTGCGAGGCCGTGCTGTATCGCAATGATGTCGAGGCAAACCTGCACGTTTGCCCCAAATGCGACCACCATATGCGCATCAATGCGCGCGAGCGCCTGGACAGCCTGCTCGATCCCGAAGGCCGCTACGAGATCGGCCAGGAAATCGTGCCGGTCGACGCGCTGAAATTCAAGGATAGCCGCAAATATCCGGAGCGCATCAAGGAAGCCATGGAAGACACCGGCGAGACCGATGCCATGGTGGTCATGGGCGGCGCCATCCATACGCTGCCGGTGGTCGTTGCCTGCTTCGAATTCGGCTTCATGGGCGGCTCGATGGGTTCGGTGGTGGGCGAGCGCTTCACGCGCGGTGCGCAAAATGCCATCGAGCAGGGCGTGCCGTTCATTTGCATTACCGCGTCCGGCGGCGCGCGCATGCAGGAGAGCCTGCTTTCCCTGATGCAGATGGCCAAGACCACCGCCATGCTGACCAAGCTGTCGGAGGCGAAGTTGCCCTTCATTTCCGTGCTCACCGACCCGACCATGGGCGGCGTGTCGGCCAGCTTCGCTTTTTTGGGTGACGTCGTGATTGCCGAACCCAGGGCGCTGGTCGGATTTGCCGGCCCGCGCGTGATCGAGCAGACCGTGCGGGAAACGTTGCCGGAAGGATTTCAGCGCGCCGAATTCCTGCTGCAAAAGGGCGCGATCGACATGATCGTCGACCGACGCAAGTTGCGTGAGGAAATCGCCCGGCTGATCGCCCTGATGGAGCGCCAACCCGCCGATGCGGTGGCCTGAACGCAGTTCGAATCCAGCGTAAGATTCAGCCTTCAGCGCGGCGGCGTCCGCGCTTTGTTTTTTTGCCTGTCCCATGCCGACTTTTCCAACGCTTTCCCCCTGGCTTGAATATCTGGAAACCGCCCATCCGGTGGGCATCGACATGGGTCTCGCCCGTATCGGCAAGGTCAAGCAGGCCTTGGGGCTGACCTTCGCCTGCCCGGTGTTCACCGTGGGCGGCACCAACGGCAAGGGCTCGACCTGCACGCTGCTCGAAGCGATGCTGCTGGCTGCCGGTTACAAGGTCGGCTGCCATACGTCGCCGCACTTGCTGGCGTTCAACGAGCGGGCACGCATCAATGGCGAGATTGCCAGCGACGAACAGTTGCTGCCGCATTTCGAAGCAGTCGAGTCGGCTCGATGCAGCTTCGCCGAGCCGGTGTCGCTGACCTATTTCGAGTTCACCACGCTGGCGATCATGCATCTGTTCGCCACCAGCGGCCTTGACGCCGTAATCCTGGAGGTCGGGCTAGGCGGGCGACTCGATGCGGTCAATATCATCGACACGGACTGCGCCATTGTCACCAGCATCGACATCGATCACGCCAGTTATCTGGGGGACACCCGGGAAAAAATCGGCTTCGAGAAGGCCGGCATCTTCCGCACTGGCCGGCCAGCGATCTGCAGCGATCCCGTGCCGCCGCAATCGCTGATCGACCATGCGCAGGAGATCGACGCCGACCTCTGGCTGTTCGGCCGCGATTTCAATTACCAGGGTGACAAGCAGCAGTGGAGTTATGCCGGGCGCAGCCTGCGCCGGGCGGCGCTTGCCTATCCGGCCCTGCGCGGCGCCAATCAGTTGCTGAACGCGTCCGCGGCGCTGGCTGCCCTGGAGGCGATGCGGGAGCGTCTGCCGGTCAGCGCGCAGGACATGCGGCGCGGCCTGGCGGCCGCCGAGTTGCCAGGACGCTTCCAGGTGTTGCCGGGCCAGCCGGCGGTCGTGCTCGATGTTGCCCACAACCCGCATGCCGCCGCCGTGCTGGGGCAAAATCTCGACAGCATGGGTTACTTCCCCTACACGCACGTGGTATTCGGGGCCATGCAGGACAAGGATATCGACGGCATCCTCAAACATCTGGTGGACAAGGTCGATCACTGGTATCTGAGTGCGCTTCCGACGACGCGCGCGGCCACGCCCGAGGTATTGGAGCAAAAGCTGCTGGCGGCCGGTTTCCGTGCGGATGCCGATCATTCGGTGCAGCGCTTCGCTTCGCCCGGGCAGGCTTATCTCGAGGCACGAAAAGTGGCTCGCGACAATGATAGAATCGTGGTTTTCGGATCGTTCTATACCGTTGCTGGCGTAATTGCCCAACGCAAGTTGGAGCGCCATTGAATGACCGACACACTGGAATTGGGCGCATGACGGCTAACGCCGGTTTTCCCGCCACGACCTGAGCCTCGCCATGGGATTGTTCTCCTTCCGCAAAAAAGAAGTCGAATCTGTGACTCCCAAGCGCGGCAGCCGCGCCCGCACGCCGCGCACCGCGGCAGCGGGCGAATATAGCGCGCACCCGCAGGTCGACCCCTTGTTGCCCGAAAAGCAGCGTGCGCGGCGCCGCCTGGTGGGCGCGCTGGCGCTTGTGCTGGCGGCCGTCATCGTGCTGCCGATGGTGCTCGACTCCAAGCCGAAGCCAGCGACCGGCGACATCGCGATCGAAATTCCGAATCAGAACCAGGCCATGCCCCCGGTGTCGGTCGCGCCGGCGCAGCAAAGCCTGGACAAGGGCGAGAGCGTCGTGCCGGACGCCGCCAAATCAGGCTCGCCAGCCAATCCGCCGGCCGCCACGCCGTCCGACAAAGCCGACAGGGCGGCGCCCAGTGCGGCGCCGCGCACCGTGGCGCCGGTCGTGACGGACAAACCGGCGCCGGCGCAAGCCGAGCCGCAGGCGAGCAAGCCCGCGCCGGCCGCTACGACCACCACGCCCGCCGCAGACAAGGCCGGCCATTTCGTCATTCGCATCGGCGCGTTTGCCGATCACCAGCGCGCCATGAACTGGCTGAGCAAACTGAAAGCCGCCAAAGTGCCGAGCTACGTCGAACAGCGCAAGATCAATGGCCGCACGCTTTTCCTGTTGCGGGCCGGGCCGTTCAAGGACAAAGCCAGTGCCGAGGATGCGGCGCGCCAGGTGCGCCGCATCGGCCTGCAGGCACAGATAGCCGAGGTCTCCTGAGTTGGTCGGCGCGACTCATGGTGCCATTCTGACCAGTGTCGATTATCTCGCGCTGGTGATCGTGGCCGGGTCGATGCTGCTGGGGATGTGGCGTGGATTCCTGCGCGAAGTATTCGCCCTGATCGGCTGGGTGGTGGCATTTTTCGTGGCGCGGGCCCTGGCCCCCACGATTGCCCGCTGGCTGCCCGGCGATCTGCCCGGGCGCGAGGTAACTCAAGGTTTGCTGGCGTTCGTGCTGGTGTTCGTGGCGGTAGTGTTTCTGGCCGGTATCGTCAATACCCTGCTGGGCAAGCTGGCTGAGATTTCCGGCCTGCGGCCCGCCGATCGTGGCCTGGGCATGTTGTTCGGCGTTGTGCGCGGCGTTGTGATCCTGATGATTCTGGTGTGCGCCGCCCGCTTGACCGATGCGCCGCGGCAACCGTTCTGGCAACAATCGCTGCTGCGGCCCTATGTCGAGCAGGGGTTGCAGGCGCTCAGGCCGTTCCTGCCGGACGCCGTCGCGCAATACGTGCCGAGTGAGCGCGTATCGGGCGGCGCCACCTGAAGATTTCGATGTTTTTTTGAAGGACTCATGCCATGTGCGGCATCGTAGGGGTAGTTTCCAAATCGCCTGTCAATCAGTTCATTTACGATAGCCTGCTGTTGTTGCAGCATCGTGGACAGGACGCCGCCGGTATCGCGACCGCGAACGGCAACTCGTTTCATATGCACAAGGGCAACGGCATGGTGCGCGACGTATTTCGCACGCGCAACATGCGCAGCCTGCCAGGCAACATCGGCATCGGGCAGGTGCGTTACCCGACGGCCGGATCGGCCAGCAGCGCCGAAGAGGCACAGCCGTTCTATGTCAGCGCGCCGTACGGCATCATCATGGCGCACAACGGCAACCTGACCAACTGGGAGCAGCTCCGGGACGAGATGTTCCGCGTCGACCGGCGCCACATCAACACCAGTTCCGACTCGGAAGTGCTGCTCAACGTGCTGGCGCACGAACTGCAAACCGCCAGCACCGATATCTCGCTGTCGCGCGAAGGGCTGTTCCGGGCGGTCTCGGGCATGCACCGCCGCGTGCGCGGCTCCTATGCGATCGTCGCGCTGATTGCCGGCTTCGGCCTGTTGGCATGCCGCGACCCCTTCGGCATCCGGCCGCTGTGCTTTGGCCGCCACGAAGGCCCGAACGGTACCGAGTGGATGGTTGCCTCCGAATCGGTGGCGCTCGAGGGCATGGGGTTCACCTTCGTGCGCGATGTCGCACCGGGCGAAGCCGTCATCATCGACCTCGATGGCAATCTGCATACGCAGCAATGCGCCGACGCACCGAGCCTGAATCCCTGCATTTTCGAGCTGGTTTATCTGGCCCGGCCGGATTCGTGCCTGGACGGGGTTCCGGTCTACGACGCCCGGCTGCGCATGGGGGACTACCTTGCCGAAAAAATCAAGCGGACCCTGCCGATCGACGAGATCGACGTGGTGATGCCGATTCCCGACTCGAGCCGGCCCGCCGCCATGCAGGTCGCCAAGCAGCTCAACGTCAACTATCGCGAGGGTTTCTTCAAGAACCGCTACGTGGGACGCACCTTCATCATGCCGGGCCAGGCGGTACGCAAGAAATCGGTGCGCCAGAAGCTCAATGCGATGCGCGTCGAATTCAAGGACAAATGCGTGCTGATCGTCGACGACTCGATCGTGCGCGGCACGACCAGCCAGGAAATCGTCCAGATGGCGCGCGACGCCGGAGCCCGCAAGGTGATCTTTGCCTCCGCCGCGCCGCCGGTCAAATTCCCGAACGTCTACGGCATCGATATGCCGACCAGCAGCGAGCTGGTTGCACACGACCGCACGGATGAAGAGGTGGCGCGCATCATTGGCGCCGACGCCCTGGTATACCAGGACGTCGAAGACATGAAACGGGCCGTGATGGACATCAATCCGGCGCTGAGCAACTTCGACGCATCCTGCTTCGACGGCAACTACATCACCGGCGACGTCACCCCGGCCTACCTCGACCGGCTCGAGCAGGCGCGCCTGTCGCCGCGCGCGCAACGCGACCGCGACGGCACTGACGGCGGCACGGACGATGAGGGCGCCACTCATCTGAGCCTCTGATGGCGGGTTGCGGCACAGGGTGGTACACTGCATGAGCGTCGATTTGATTTCAGCTTGCGGACGCGGGGCAACCAGCCTCGAAACAGCTAAAGCGAGGCCTAGATAGATGGAATTTCAAGCCCGTTTTGCTGACCAGCGAAACGGGCTTTTTTATTGATAAGGGATACCTCCATGGACGCCTTCGATTTCGATACGCTGGCGGTGCGCGCCGGCACCGAGCGCACCAACTTCAACGAGCATTCGGAAGCGCTTTTCCTGACCTCCAGTTTTTGCTTCAAGAGCGCGGCCGAGGCTGCCGAGCGTTTTGCCAAATCGGAGGAGGGTTTCGTCTACTCCCGTTTCACCAATCCGACCGTGTCGATGTTCCAGGACCGGCTCGCGGCCCTCGAAGGTGCCGAAGCCTGCATGGCAACGGCCTCTGGCATGAGCGCGATCATGTCGGTGGTCATGAGCACGCTCAGCGCGGGCGATCATCTGGTCAGCTCGCAAAGCATTTTCGGCTCGACGCTGCAAATGTTCAGTGCGATCTTCAGTCGATTTGGTATCCGAACGACTTTCGTCGATCCGAGCGACCTCGACGCGTGGCGCGCGGCAATCGAACCCGACACCAAGATGTTCTTCCTGGAAACGCCGTCCAACCCGCTGACCGAGGTTGCCGATATCGCCGCCATCGGCAGCATCGCAAAGCAGGCCGGAGCCCTGTTCGTGGTCGACAACTGCTTCTGTTCGCCGGCCCTGCAACTGCCCATCAAGCTCGGCGCCGACGTGGTCGTGCATTCGGCGACCAAGTACCTCGATGGCCAGGGGCGTGTGCTGGGCGGCGCGGTGGTCGGCACCCGCGAGTACATCATGGGGAAAATATTTCCCTTCGTGCGCAGCGCCGGGCCGACCCTGTCGGCCTTCAATGCCTGGGTGTTGCTCAAGGGCATGGAGACGCTCAAGCTGCGTATGGTGCAGCAATCGGCCAATGCGCTGGAGATTGCCCGATGGCTCGAGGCGCACCCCGGCATCGCCCGTGTCTACTATCCCGGCCTGCCGTCGCATCCGCAACACGCGCTGGCGATGCGCCAGCAAAGCAGTGGTGGGGCGATCGTCGCCTTCGAGGTCAAAGGCGACACCCCGGAACAGCAGCGCGCCAACGCCTGGCGCGTGATCGATCACACGAAAATCTGCTCGATCACGGGTAACCTGGGCGACACCCGTACCACCATTACCCACCCCGCGAGCACCACCCATGGCCGCATTACGCCAGAAGCACGAGCCGCGGCGGGTATTACCGAGGGGCTGATTCGCCTCGCGGTGGGGCTGGAAAACGCTGCCGACATCCGTGCCGATCTGGCACGCGGACTGGATATCTGACCAACGATCGCCACTGCCATGAGCCGCTACTGGAGTCCCGGTATTGCACGCCTGACACCCTACGTGCCGGGCGAGCAACCGCAGCTTGAACGACTGATCAAGCTCAATACCAACGAGAATCCCTATGGGCCGTCGCCACGCGTGCTGCAGGCCGTGCGCGACGCGCTGGGCGACGACGGCGACGGCCTGCGGCGCTACCCCGACCCGGACGCCGCGCGCCTGAGGGCGACCATTGCCGCCTATCACGGACTGAGCGCTGCGCAGGTATTCGTGGGCAATGGGTCCGACGAAGTGCTGGCACTGGTATTTCAGGCGCTGCTCAAGCACGACCGACCGATTCTGTTTCCCGACATCACGTACAGCTTCTACCCGGTCTATTGCGGCCTGTACGAGATCGCCTACGAGAGCGTGCCGCTGACCGACCGATACACGATCCGGGCAGCCGACTACATGCGCCCGAACGGCGGCATCATCTTCCCCAATCCCAATGCGCCGACAGGTTGCCTGATGCCATTGCAGGAGGTCGAAGCGATCCTGCGCGGCAATCCGGACTCCGTTGTCGTCGTCGATGAGGCCTACATCGACTTCGGCGGCATCTCGGCCGTGACCCTGATCGACCGGTATCCCAATCTGCTGGTGGTCCAGACGCTCTCCAAATCGCGCTCGCTGGCCGGATTGCGCGTCGGCTTCGCGCTGGGTCATGCCGATTTGATCGCGGGCCTGGAGCGGGTCAAGAACAGCTTCAACTCCTACCCGCTGGACCGGCTGGCTCAGGTCGGTGCGGTTGCCGCTTTCGAAGACCGGGATCATTTCGAGCGTACCCGCCGGGCCGTCATGGCGAGCCGCGATGCGTTGACGCTTCACTTGAGCGCGCTGGGGTTCGACGTGTTGCCGTCGGCTGCCAACTTCGTCTTCGCGCACCACCCGGCGCACGACGCCGCGACGCTGGCCGCCGCCCTGCGGGCGCGGCACATCGTGGTGCGGCACTTTGCCAAGCCGCGTATCGCGCAATTCTTGCGCATCTCGGTCGGCACCGACCAGGAATGCGACGCGCTCTGCGACGCGCTGGCCGACATCGTGGCGTGAGGCGGGGCGGCTCCTGGCGAATTTTTGGGCCAGTACGCCGCTCGCGCTACGCCATGGCCTGTTTGCGCCACTGCGCGGGCGGCATGCCGTACGCCGCGCGAAACGCGTGCGTCAACGCGCTCTGATCGTTGAAGCCGACCGCCAGCGCAATGTCGCTCAGCGGCAGGGTGTTCTGGCGCAGCAGCGTCGCGGCGCGCTCCAGCCGCAGGCGCAGCAGATAGCGGTACGGCGTGGTGCCGGCAGCCGCCACGAAGCAATCGTGAAAGCGGCGCGCACTCAGGCCCGCGAGCCCGGCCAGTTGGGCGGTGGTCAGCGGCTCATCGAGGCGGCTGCGCATGAACTGGTCGATCCTCGCGATGTCCAGGCGCCGGGCGTCGGTGCGTTGCGGGCTCAGGCGTTCGTTCAGCGCATCGAGCAGCAAATGGCAGCCGCGCAGGCGCAGCGCCTGGCGTTGCGGATGGCGTTGCGTGTTTTCCGCGATGAAATGCGCCAGATGCACCAGGTCGCGATCCAGCGTGAAAAATCTCGCGTCGTCGAACAATGGACCATCGGTGTGTCGCGACACCGGCAAATCCAGCACAAGCTGGCGGTTGTACCGCTCGCCCCGATAATCGTGCCGCACGCAGGCCGGAATCACGCAGCCACGCCGCGCGGTGATTTCGCCGGCGCTGCCGGGCAGCGCGATTTCCATGCGACCGGCCAGGCCGATGACGACCTGGTGGTGCTCGTGCAGATCGCTGCTCTGGAGCGGTTCGTAGTGCCGCACTTCCAGTACGGCCGCAGGAGCGACCGGGCTCGGTGAATGGGACATAGGACGCGTGTGGTCCGCTGGTAACGGGATGTCCAAGTATATGCCCGATCCGCGGCACAAGCCCGGTTGTATAATGGCGGCTTGAGTCCCCAGGCCGCTTCGAAGCGGCCCCCGACAATCAGCCTGCGCGCCAATCGCGGGCTTTTTGTTTGGCTCGCCGCAATTCTTCAGGCCTATCATGAGCAAAATCCGTACACGTTTCGCCCCCAGCCCGACCGGCTTCATCCATTTGGGCAATATCCGTTCCGCACTGTATCCATGGGCGTTCGCGCGCCACAATCATGGCGACTTCATTCTGCGCATCGAAGACACCGACCTGGAGCGTTCGACGCCGGCCGCGGTGCAGGCGATCCTGGACGGCATGGCGTGGCTCGAGCTGGATTTCGACGAAGGGCCGTTCTATCAAATGCAGCGCATGGAGCGCTACGGTGAAGTGCTGCAGCAGTTGCTGGCGGCCGGGCACGTGTATCAGTGCTACATGACGCCCGAAGAACTCGACGCCCTGCGAGACGAACAGCGGGCCAAGGGAGAAAAGCCGCGCTACGACGGCCGGTGGCGGCCCGAGCCCGGCAAGATGCTGCCGAGTCCGCCGCCGGGTGTCGCGCCGGTGCTGCGGTTCAGGAATCCGCTGAGCGGGTCGGTCGTCTGGGACGACGCCGTGAAGGGCCGCATCGAAATCTCCAACGAGGAACTGGACGACCTGGTGATCGCGCGGCCCGACGGCACGCCGACCTACAATTTCTGCGTAGTGGTCGACGACATGGACATGGCCATTACGCACGTGATTCGCGGTGACGACCACGTCAACAACACGC
Source organism: Burkholderiales bacterium (assembly GCA_018971155.1). GTDB lineage: Bacteria > Pseudomonadota > Gammaproteobacteria > Burkholderiales > Burkholderiaceae > Pandoraea. The sequence goes on along the minus strand of JAGXBI010000005.1, from coordinate 12,860 downwards.
CGCGCCAGATCAATATTTTCCGGGCGCTGGGCAAGGAACCCCCGGTCTACGCGCATTTGCCCACGGTGCTCAATGACCAGGGCGAAAAAATGTCCAAGCGCAATGGCGCGATGGGCGTGATGCAATACCGCGACGAAGGCTATTTGCCCGAAGCGGTATTGAACTATCTCGCCCGATTGGGTTGGGCACATGGCGATGCGGAGATTTTTTCGCGCGAGCAGTTTGTCGCATGGTTCGACCTCGAGCATCTGGGCAAGTCGCCGGCGCAGCACAACCCCGAAAAGTTGGCGTGGTTGAACAACCACTACATCAAACAGGCCGACAATGACCGGCTGGCGGGCCTGACGCAGCCGTTTCTCGCCCAGCAGGGATTGTCGACCGACGGCGGACCGGCGCTGGCCGGCGTAGTCGGCCTGCTCAAGGATCGTGCCAATACCGTCAAGGAAATCGCCGAGAACGCCGCGATGTTCTACCGGGTGCCGCAGCCGGCGCCTGAAGCACTGGCCCAGCACCTGAGCGAGCAGGTCAAGCCGGCGCTGGCCGATCTGGCCGCCGCGCTGGGCGACGTCGAGTGGAGCAAGGAAGCGATCGGCGCAGCGTTCAAGGCCGTGCTGGCGCGGCATGGCCTGAAGATGCCCCAACTGGCAATGCCGGTGCGCCTGCTGACCGTGGGACAGACGCACACGCCGTCGATCGATGCGGTGCTGGCGCTGCTGGGACGACAGACGGTGCTGAGCCGACTGGGCGGCTAAGCGTCCCCACGGCAAGGAAAAAGCCGGTGCTGCATGACAGTCACCGGCTTTTTTTTCAAGGATCGCCGGCTTGCCAGCCGCGCGCCATCGTTTCAGGCCGACGGTTTGACGCTGGAATAGCCTTCCAGCAATTTGACCATTTGCGCGAAGACCTTCGGATTGCCCGCCAGAATCTCCCCATGATGCAGGAAGTTGCTGTCGCCGACATAGTTGCCGACCAGACCGCCGGCCTCGGTGATGAGCAGGCTGCCGGCCGCCATATCCCACGGACTGAGCCCCTGTTCGAAGAAACCGTCGAGTCGTCCGGCGGCAACGCTGGCCAGATCGAGCGCGGCAGCGCCCGGGCGGCGGATGCCTGCACAGTGTTCGGTCATCGTGCCGAACATCTTGAGGTAGTTATCGATGCCTTGCAGATCGCGGAACGGAAAGCCGGTGCCGATCAGGCTGTCGGCCAGTTTGTCGCGGCGCGACACGCGCAGTCGGCGGTCGTTGAGAAATGCGCCGCGCCCGCGCGAAGCGGTGTACAGATCGTTGCGGGTCGGATCGTAAATGACCGCCTGGCTGATGACGCCTTTGTGCGCCAACGCGATCGACACGCAGTAATAGGGGAAGCCGTGAATGAAATTGGTCGTGCCATCGAGCGGATCGATGATCCACTGAAACTCGGAGTCCTGCCCGGAAGCGCCCGACTCCTCTGCTAGAATCGCGTGCTCCGGATAGGCGGTCAGCAGGGTTTCGATAATGGCTTGTTCGGCGGCCTTGTCCACTTCCGTCACGAAATCGTTATGCTGCTTCTTGCTGACCCGGACCAGGTCGATATCCAGCGAAGCGCGATTGATGACCTGGCCAGCGCGGCGAGCAGCCTTGACCGCGATGTTGAGCATGGGATGCATGAATAATCCTTTGTGTGCCGGACCGCCGGGACGCTGCCCGACAACCGCGCGACGATTGCGTGATGAATTTTGGATAAGAGCGTTGCCGTGGCGATGCCCTGCAGGCATCACGCGAAGCACTCATATCAACGGGTGCTTCGACGGCGAAAGAACGCTATTTTAGCCGAGGAGTCGGGTGTCGTGCCAACTGTCGTGCAGTTGTGCGCTCCGGCCGCCGGTTTCGGCACATTTGAGTGAGATTTGCGATGGCAATACCCCCCGACGAAGCGGCACGGCGCGATGCGCTGTTTCATCAATTCCGTTTCGTGCTGATGGAAACCAGTCACCCCGGTAATGTCGGTGCGGCCGCGCGGGCCATCAAGACCATGGGATTCGGCCAATTGGTGCTGGCCGCTCCGCGCCTGGGCAGCGACGTCCTGCAGCACCCGGAGGCGATTGCGCTGGCCAGCGGCGCCGACGACGTCCTGGCCGCCACGCGCATCGAGCCGGATCTGCCGGCGGCGCTGACCGGCGTCAATTGGGCCGTGGCACTGTCCGCGCGCACCCGCGAATATGGACCGCCATCGGCGGTGCCGCGCGAGTCGGCGGCCCTGGCATGCCGGCATGCGGTTCGCGGCCAACAGATCGCTTTCGTCTTCGGCAGCGAGCGGGCTGGGTTGTCCAACGAGGCTGTCGAACTCTGCAACGCCCTGGTGCATATCCCGGCCAATCCGGCGTATGCATCGCTGAATCTGTCGCAGGCAGTGCAGGTGATCGCCTATGAGGCGCGCCTGGCATGCCTGGCCGAGCAACCGTCGCTGTCCGGGCACGAGCCGCCGCCCGGGGAGTTGCTGGCCAGCCGTGATGAAATCGAAGGAATGTTCGCGCATTTGGAGTCGGCCCTGGTGGCGCTCGATTTTCTCGATCCGGCCAACCCGAAGCGATTGATGACGCGGCTGCGCCGCCTGTTCGCGCGCAGCGGCCTGGAGCATGAAGAAGTCAATATTTTGCGCGGCATCGCCAAGCATATCCTGCAGCGGCAGCCTCGCAAGTAGCGTATTGCGCAGGCAACCCGGGGCTCAGCAGGGATTCGCAAAAACTCATACAATCCGAAATCATAAGTCCAGAATTGCCCGGTCGAGGCGCTCGTCGGCGCCCCTCCGCAAAATCGACTCGTCGCCTATGAACCGTCTGCGTCAACGTTGTTGCGCGTGCCTGCCGTACTACGTGTCCTGTACGCGCGCGTAACGCTCGCCGTGCACGCGATGCGCCGTTGTATGTCGCCGCGTGCTGTCTTCTGTCTTTTCCCAACACGCATTCGAGATCGATATCAGGGCCATGCCATCTGAAACGCTATCCCATATTCGCGAAGACATTGCCGCGATTCGGCAAAAAGACCCCGCTGCGCGCAGCAACTGGGAAGTTCTGACCTGCTATCCGGGGCTGCACGCGGTGCTCTGGCATCGGATGGCGCACGGATGCTGGCAACTCGGCTTCAGGTGGCTGGGGCGCTTTCTGTCGCAATTCGGCCGTTTTCTGACCGGCATCGAGATTCACCCCGGCGCGACCATCGGCCGACGCGTGTTCATCGACCACGGCATGGGGGTGGTCATCGGCGAGACAGCGATCATCGGCGACGACTGCACGATTTACCAGGGAGTGACGCTGGGCGGTACATCGCTCACGCGTGGCGCCAAGCGCCACCCGACGCTCGAGCGGGGTGTCATCGTCGGTGCGGGCGCGCAAGTGCTGGGTGGCTTTACGGTGGGCGAGGGCGCGAAGATCGGCTCCAATGCGGTGGTGGTCAAGCCGGTGCCGGCCGGGGCCACCGCGGTGGGCAACCCGGCGCGCGTCATCTCGCCAGACCGGCCACGCGAAAAGCCCGACGGCGAAGCCGCCAAACCCGAGTTCTCCGCGTACGGCATCACGCCGAATGCGGATGATCCGGTGTCGCTGGCCATTCACGGCCTGATCGAAAATGCAGCCGATCACTCGCAGAAAATCGAGGCGATACTGGCCGCGCTCGACCGGCTCGGCGCGCATCTGGAGGTGCTGCAGCGCTGCAAGGTGGACACCAGCGAGCTGCGCAAGCTCGGCGAAGGCATTCAGGACAACTAGCCCGCCATTTGCGCGAGGCACAGGCTCGCGCCATCGGCGCCGAGGTCGCCCGCCAATGAATCTCAGCGCGCTGCAGGCTCGACTGGGGCCGAATATGGCACGGCGCGCAAGCCGTCCGCGTCCCATTGGAGATAGCCGGCCCGCGGCTGGCCATGATCGCATTCCCAGTCGGTGAGCACCCAGCGATGCGTGGACCGCCCCCGGGCGTCGCGGTCTTCGTGACACGCGGGGCGGTGGGTGTGGCCGTGGATCAGCGTAGGGGCCTCGGCGCAAGAGAACAGTTCGCGTGCTGCCGCATGATCGACGTCGTCATAGATTTTGCGCTGCTGGGCGCCGGCGCTGCGCGCGCGCAGCCGTTCGGCCACAGCCATGCGAAACCGCAGCGGCAATGCCAGGAATAGCCGCTGCAGCCGGGGCGAGCGCACGACACGGCGATAACGCATATAGGCCGCATCGTCGCGGCACAACATATCGCCGTGCGTGAGCACGATGCGTTGTCCAAAACGTTCGACGATACACGGATCGTGCAGCAGCGTGGCGCGGGCGCTGCGGGCAAATCGCTGCCCGAGCAGGAAGTCGCGGTTGCCAGGCATGATGTAGATGGGAACACCAGTCGCGCCCAGGGCCGCGAGCCGGGCGGCAATATCGCGCGCGAAGGCGCCGAACGAGGCTGGGTCGTCCGGGTCGGTATCGAGCATGTCGTCGCCGACCCAATATTCGAAGAAGTCACCCAGAATGAACAACTCTCCCGCTGCTCGCGCCGGGCCCTGCAACAGGGCGTCGAACGCGGCTACTGTGCGCGGCAGCGCCGGACTCAGGTGCAGGTCGGAAATAAAAAGCGCGGGCCCGCGCAAATGAAACGAGGCGGGCAACCGCGCAATCTCGAACGGCATACGAGCGCGAGTTATGCGACGATCACGGCTTTTTCGATGATCACATCGTCGGTCGGGACGTCCTGGTGGAAACCGCGCGAGCCGGTCTTGACGGCCTTGATCTGGTCGACCACATCGAGCCCCTCGATCACTTTGCCGAACACGCAGTAACCCCAGCCGCTCGAGTTGGGCGCCTTGAAGTTGAGGAACTCGTTGTCCTTCACGTTGATGAAGAACTGCGCCGTGGCCGAGTGCGGGTCGTTGGTACGAGCCATTGCGATCGTGCCGCGATCGTTTTGCAGGCCGTTGTTTGCCTCGTTTTCGATCGGCGCGTCGGACTCCTTCTGTTTCATGCCCGGCTCGAAGCCGCCGCCCTGAATCATGAAGCCATCGATGACGCGATGGAAAATCGTGTTGTCGTAATGGCCCTTACGCACGTAGTTCAAAAAATTCTCGACGGTTTTCGGCGCCTTGTCGGAGTCCAGTTCGAGACGAATGACGCCGAAGTTGGTGTGCAGCTCGACCATGATGTTTCCTTTGCAAAAAAGTGGAGATGATGCCAGGTTCCGGTTCAGGGTTGAACCACGGCGGCGGATTTGATCACGACGGGAGTGACCGGCGTATTGGCATAGGGGCCGCGGGTGGTGGTCGGCACCGCTTTGACGCGCTCGACCGTGTCCATGCCGGCGATGACCTTGCCGAACACCGCATACCCGTAACCGTCCGGTTGCGGATAATCCAGTGACGCATTATCCGCCACATTGATGAAAAATTGCGAGGTGGCGGAGTTCGGGTCGCTGGTGCGGGCCATGGCGATGGTACCCGTGGTGTTTTTCAGGCCATTGCGGCTCTCGAGCGCAATGGGCGCGCGAGTCGGCTTCTCCTGATAGTCGGGCGTGTAGCCGCCGCCCTGGATCATGAAGCCGTTGATGACGCGGTGGAAGATCGTGCCGTTATAAAAACCGCTTTTGACGTATTGAAGAAAATTGGCGACTGTCTTGGGGGCTTTTTCCGGAAACAATTCGACCTTGAAATCGCCGTCGCTGGTCTTGAACTGCACGACCGGATGGCTCGTCGGTGCCGGCTGGTTCTTGTCCTGGGCATGCGCGGGCGCGGCGCCCAGCAAGGTCAGGGCAGTTGCGCCGCATGCTGCGGCGCGCCAGAGGAAAAAGCGATTTGACATGGATTTCGTTCCCGAAAATAACGACGGTAAGGGCATTGCGGTGGCAAGGCGCCGCCGCATCAGGGGCTCGCGCGACCGCTGGCGGCCGGGGCCGCGCTCGCTGGCGCGGGGGCGACCGGCGCGATCGCCTGGCTCTGCAGCATATGATCGAGCGCCTGGATTTTGGCGTTGACGTTGGCGCTGGGGGCGAGCTGATTGGCGCGCGCATAGGCTTGACTGGCCAGTTTGGCATAGACATCGCCCAGGTTCGCGTAGGCGACGGCGAAATTCGGGTTGGTGCGAATCGCCATCTCGAGCGCCGCGCGGGCTCGTTCGAAGTGCCCCTCCTGCGCATACAGCGCGGCCAGGTTGTTGTAAGGCTCGGGCAGCTCCGGGAAATCCTGTGTCAGTGCCTTGAATGCCGCGATGGCCTGCTCGCGTTGACCGAGTTCGGTCAGCACGCGCCCGCGCGTGAAGCGCATTTGCGCATCGCGCGGATACTTTTTCAGATAGGCATCGATGCGCGGCAGCGCCGCCTGGTATTGATGGCTATCGACCAATTTGCCGATAGCGGCACCGGCCTCCTGCTGGGGTGAGAGCAACTGCGCTTGCGCGACGCCGCTCATGATGAGCGCGGCCGTCAAGGCAGCCAGGACAGGGCGCGGGAGAAACCGGAAACGAAAGGTCATAGTGGCGGCCGGAGGGTGCAAAGGGGCATATAAGTGGTGCTATACTCGGCCGCATTCTAACAAAACGCTCACGCGTGCTGGGGATCCTCCTCGGCCGTGCGGACGTGCTTCTATTGCCGCCTCGCTGTACCCTTGGACCAGCGGGCGTTTTCCTCGGCTGGCATGGCGGGAAAATCGGCAGGCGGCCACGCATCGTTTCTATGGATTCACTCCGGATTTACAACTCGCTGGCGCGGGATAAGCAGCCATTTGTATCGCTGACGCCGGGCGAGGTGCGCATGTACGTGTGCGGCATGACCGTGTACGACTATTGCCATGTCGGTCACGCGCGCGTCATGGTGGTGTTCGACATGGTGCAGCGTTGGCTGCGCACCATCGGCTATCGCGTGACCTATGTGCGCAACATCACCGACATCGACGACAAGATCATCAAGCGCGCGACCGAAAACGGCGAAACCATCGGTGCGCTGACCGAGCGTTTCATTCGCTACATGCACGAGGATGCCGACGCACTCGGCGTGCAGCGCCCCGATCATGAGCCGCGCGCCACGCGCTTCGTGCCGCAGATGCTCGACATGATCGGCCGGCTCGAGCGCAACGGTTACGCCTACCAGGCCGACGACGGCGACGTCAATTACGCAGTACGGAAGTTCGTCGGCTACGGCAAGCTGTCGGGCAAATCTCTCGAGGATTTGCGCGCCGGCGAGCGCGTCGCCGCCAACGAGGCCAAGCGCGATCCGCTCGACTTCGTGCTGTGGAAGCGCGCCAAACCGCAGGAGCCCGACGAATCGAAGTGGGCTTCGCCGTGGGGCGCCGGCCGTCCCGGGTGGCACATCGAATGCTCGGCGATGAGCTGCCAGCTGCTGGGCGAGCATTTCGACATCCACGGTGGCGGCGCCGACCTGCAATTTCCACACCACGAAAATGAAATTGCCCAGAGCGAAGGGGCGAGCGGCAAGCCTTTCGTCAACTACTGGATGCACAATGGCTTCGTGCGAGTCGACAACGAGAAGATGTCGAAGTCGCTCGGCAACTTCTTCACCATCCGCGAAGTGCTCGAGAAGTTCGATGCCGAAGTCGTTCGTTTCTTCATTTTGCGCACGCATTACCGCAGTCCGCTGAATTACAGCGACACGCATCTCGAGGACGCCCGTGGCGCGCTCACGCGGCTCTATACGGCGCTCAAGGATGTGGCGCCGGATGCCGCGCCGCTCGACTGGGAAGAAGATCACGCGCAGCGTTTTCGCGCGGCGATGAACGACGATTTCAACACCGCGCTGGCGGTCTCGGTGCTGTTCGAACTGGTCAACGGCATCAACAGGACTCAATCCGCCGAGCTGGCGCGGCAACTCAAGGGACTTGCCGCGACGCTGGGATTGCTCGGGCGCGAGCCGCAAGCGTTCCTGCAGGGGCTGCCCGCAGTTGGCCGCGATGCAGGCTCGCAGGCGTCGGCCAATGCCGGCATCGAGGCACGCATCGCCGCGCGCGCGGCAGCCAAGCAGGCAAGGAATTTCGCCGAGGCCGATCGGATTCGCGCCGAATTGCTGGCCGAGGGCATTGTCCTGGAAGATCGGCCGGGCGGCCTGACCGAATGGCGGCGGGGTTAAGAGAACATCGATGGCAACTCGCAAAACCACCACGACTGCGCGCGGTAAGAGCGCTGCGCTAAAAGCGCCCGCCACGCCTGCAAAAGCTGCGAAAACCACGCAGGTCGTCGTCAAAACAGGCAAAACCACCCAGATTGACACGCCCAAGGCGGCGCCGGTCGTGGTAACCGGCGCGGTACCCGTCTATACATCCGGAACGGGCCGTCCGGAATACTGGGATAAAGCCTGCAGTGATCTGGTCAAGCGCGATCGCATCCTGAAAAAACTGATCCCGCAGTTCGGGCCGGCGCATCTGCTCGGGCGGGGCGATCCGTTCGTGACGCTGGCGCGCTCGATCGTCGGCCAGCAGATTTCCGTGAAGGCGGCGCAATCCGTTTGGGACCGCGTCGAGGCGACCTGTCCGCGGCTCACGCCCGCGCAATTCCTCAAGGCGGGCCACGAGGCGCTGGCGGCATGCGGGCTGTCCAAGCGCAAGGCCGAATACATTCATGACCTGGCCGGGCATTTCAAATCCGGCGCGTTGCATGTGAGCTCATGGTCCGAAATGGACGACGAGAGCGTGATCGCGGAACTGACGCAGATTCGCGGCATCGGCCGCTGGACGGCGGAGATGTTCCTGATGTTCAACCTGCTGCGGCCCAATGTGCTGCCGCTCGACGATATCGGTTTGATCAACGCGATCAGCACAAACTATTTCAGCGGCGAACCCGTGACGCGCAGCGAAGCGCGCGAGGTCGCCGCCAACTGGGAACCGTGGCGGTCTGTGGCGACGTGGTATATGTGGCGCAGTCTCGATCCGCTGCCGGTCGAATATTGATGGTATTTGCAGCGACTAGATATATCTGTGCCCGATCGGGCCGGATCGTCTTGCAAGAGTTACAATACGCTGCCGAATTTTCCGGGGTTACTCGATGAAAACAACCTTTTTGGATTTTGAACAACCGATCGCCGAGCTTGACGCAAAGATCGAAGAATTGCGTTTCGTGCAGGACGACTCGGCAGTTGACATTTCCGAAGAGATCGACCGGCTCTCGAAAAAAAGCCAGCAACTGACCAAGGACATTTACGCCAACCTGACCCCATGGCAGGTTTCGCAAATCGCGCGCCACCCGCAGCGGCCCTATACGCTCGATTATGTGCGCAACATCTTCACAGATTTCCACGAATTGCACGGTGATCGTCACTTCGCCGACGATCAGGCCATCGTCGGCGGCATGGCGCGCTTCAACGGCCAGGCCTGCATGGTGATCGGTCATCAGAAAGGGCGCGACACCAAGGAGCGCGCGCTGCGCAATTTCGGCATGCCGCGGCCCGAAGGGTATCGCAAGGCATTGCGACTGATGCGGCTGGCCGAGAAATTCAATCTGCCGATCTTCACCTTCGTCGACACGCCGGGCGCCTATCCGGGCATCGACGCCGAAGAGCGTGGGCAATCCGAGGCCATCGGCTACAACCTGTATGTGATGGCCGAGCTCAAGACGCCGATCATCACCACCATCATCGGCGAGGGTGGCTCGGGCGGCGCGCTGGCGGTGGCCGTGGCCGACAGCGTGCTGATGCTGCAATTCGCCACGTATTCGGTGATCTCCCCCGAGGGCTGCGCGTCGATTCTCTGGAAAAGCGCGGCCAAGGCGCCGGAGGCCGCCGAGGCGCTGGGGCTGACGGCGCACCGCCTGAAGGCGCTGGGCCTGATCGACAAGATCGTCAACGAGCCTCTGGGCGGCGCCCATCGCGATCCGCTCGGCATGTCGGGCATGCTCAAGCGCGCCCTGGCCGATACGCTGCGGCAGTTCCATGGCATGAGTCCGCGCGAGTTGCTGGCGCGCCGGCACGAGCGGCTGCTGAGCTATGGCAAATTCAAGGAAACCGGCGCCAAATAGTACCGGCGCCGATCACGCCGTTGCCGATGTCTCGGCGGCGGTTCGGCAGGCGCTGGCCGACTGGCTGGCGTCTTGCATTTCATCTCCCCCCCTTATCCCAGGCAGCATTCCGCTAGTCGCCATTGCACTGAGCGGCGGGCGTGATTCGGTCGTGCTGCTCGACGCGACGGCGCGACTCGCCGGCGAGATCGGCGTCGAGCTGATCGCTTTGCACATCCACCACGGTTTGAGCCGTCAGGCCGACAACTGGCAACGGTTTTGCGCCGAGCGTGCGGCGGCCCTGCAAGTGCCTTTCGACGCGCGTCGCGTTCGGCTTGCCGAGCGGGCCGGGCAGGGCATCGAGGCGGCGGCGCGCCAGGCGCGCTACGCAGCGTTGCGCGAGCTGTGCCGGCAGCATGGCGCGACTTGCCTGATGACCGCCCATCACGCGGACGATCAGGCCGAGACGATATTGCTGCAATTGCTGCGCGGCACTGGCCTGCCGGGGGTGGCGGGCATGCCCGAGATCGATCGGCCCGGCCGTCTGGCCGGCGTGACATTGCTGCGGCCCTTGCTGCACGTCCCGCGTGCGGCAATCGATGCCTATGCTGCGCAGTGGGGCCTGGATTGGGTCGAGGATGACTCGAATCAGGATTCGCGATTTTTGCGCAACGCTTTGCGCCACGACGTGATGCCCGCCCTGGCCAGGCACGCCCCGGCGTACCGTCAGACGCTGGCGCGCTTTGCCCGGCACGCGCACCAGGCGCAAGCATTGCTCGACGAGCTCGCAGCGCAAGATCTGCAGGCCGCCGGGTGGCCCGACGGCCCGGGACTCGATCACCGCGTGCTGCTGCGTCTGGGCGAGGCTCGCCTGACCAATCTGTTGCGGTATTGGGTACGTGCGCAGGGATTGCGCCCGGCCAGCGAATCGCGCCTGGCGGACTGGCAGCGGCAACTGCGTCGCACCGACGACGCGGCGCAGGTCGCACTGCCGCACGACGCTCGCGTGATGCGCCTTTATCGCCACTGCCTGTATTGGGACGATGCGGCGCCGCCGCCGGCGCGCGAGCTCGACGCCACGGCGACGCTGCGCTGGCATGGGCAGCGCGAGTGGCGCTTGCCGGATTGGCGCGGCACGCTGGTCTTTTCGCCCGTGCCGGCCGGCGGCGCCGTCGATGCCGCTACTGACGTACCCGAGAGCCTGCTGCGCTCGGCGCCGTTGCGGGCCGAGCCAAGAAGCGGCGGCGAGCGGCTCAAGCGACATCCGCGCCAGCCGAGCAAGACACTGAAAAATCTGTTTCAGGTCGAAGGCGTGCCGGCCTGGCAACGGGCCGTGCCGGTCGTCTGGCTGGGGGAGCGGATTTTGTTCGTGCCGCGGCTGGGCGTCGATCAACGCCTTCTGCGTGATTCGTCCGGACAACTCGAGGCACACTCCGGCGCATGGTGGCGCCTTGCGTGGCATGGCTTGGGCGAGTGACGCGGCGGCCCCGCGGCAGTCAAGCGGCGCCGCAAATCATGCGATAATAACCAGTTGCGCTGACTGGGGCGCCTATCCCTGCTCGAGTTTGCGGCCCGCCGGCCGGGTGCGTTGCCAAAGCCGGCCGAGTGCGTTGCCAAAAGCGTTGCGCCATCTGCGTCGAATCCCAATTTTCTGCAATCAATGTTTTAGTGATGATATGGCTCTGATCGTACACAAATATGGCGGCACTTCGATGGGCTCGGTCGAGCGGATCAAGAACGTCGCCAAGCGCGTCGCCAAGTGGCACAAGGCCGGTCATCGCATGGTGGTGGTGCCATCCGCGATGTCCGGCGAGACCAACCGGCTGCTCGGTCTGGCCAAGGAAATTTCCGCGCACCCCGACCCGCGCGAGCTCGATATGATCGCCTCGACCGGTGAGCAGGTCAGCGTCGGGTTGCTGGCGCTCGCGCTCAAGGCCGAAGGGCTCGATGCGGTGAGCTACGCGGGCTGGCAAGTGGCGGTCAAGACCGACAGCGCGTTTACCAAGGCGCGCATCAGCGAAATCGACAGCGAGCGCGTGCTGAAGGATCTGGACGAAGGCAAGGTCGTCGTGATCACCGGTTTCCAGGGGGTCGATCCGAACGGCCACATCACAACGCTCGGGCGTGGTGGCTCCGACACCTCGGCGGTGGCCATGGCCGCCGCGCTAGGGGCCGACGAATGCCTGATCTACACCGACGTGGATGGCGTCTACACGACCGATCCGCGCGTGGTCGACGATGCCCGCCGGCTCGACAAGATCACCTTCGAGGAAATGCTCGAGATGGCGAGCCTGGGTTCCAAGGTGCTGCAGATCCGTTCGGTGGAGTTTGCCGGCAAATACCAGGTGAAGACCCGCGTGCTGTCGAGCCTGACCGACCCGCTGTGCCCGCTCGAGCAGGAAATGCGCTCCGGCACTCTGATTACTTTTGAGGAAGACGAAACGATGGAAAAGGCAGTCATCTCGGGCATCGCGTTTCAGCGCGACGAAGGCAAGATCACCGTCCGGGGTGTGCCGGACAGGCCGGGCATCGCCTACCAGATCCTGGGGCCGATCGCCGACGCCAATATCGACGTCGACATGATCATCCAGAACCAGAGCGTGGAGGGCAAGACCGACTTCACGTTCACGGTGGGCCGCGGCGAATACCAGCGCGCGATGGAGATCCTCAAGACCAGCGTGCAGGCGCACGTGGGGGCCGCCGAGATCGTCGGCGATCCGAAAGTCTCGAAAGTCTCGGTGGTCGGCGTCGGCATGCGCTCGCACGTCGGCATCGCCAGCACGGCTTTCCGCACGCTCTCCGAAGAGGGCATCAACATCCAGATGATTTCGACCTCCGAAATCAAGATCTCGGTGCTGATCGACGAGAAATACATGGAACTGGCCGTGCGCGCCCTGCACAAAGCTTTCGAGCTCGATCAGGCCTGAGT
>JAGXBI010000480.1 GCA_018971155.1 Burkholderiales bacterium | reverse complement strand
GGCCGCGATCAAGCAGGGGCATCCGCTCGATCGCACCACCATGATCGGTGCACAGGCGTCCGAGGAGCAGCTCGAAAAAATTCTGTCGTATATCGATCTTGGCAAGCAGGAAGGCGCTCAATGCCTGATCGGCGGCGAGCGAAATCAGCTCGAGGGGGAATTGAAAGACGGCTACTACATCAAGCCGACGGTGTTCCTTGGGAACAATAAGATGCGCATTTTCCAGGAAGAAATTTTCGGCCCGGTGGTGTCGGTGACAACTTTCAAAACGGAAGAGGAAGCGCTCGAGATCGCCAACGACACGTTGTACGGCCTCGGAGCCGGCGTGTGGACGCGCGATGGCACGCGCGCCTATCGCATGGGCCGGGAGATTCAGGCCGGGCGAGTGTGGACCAATTGCTATCACGCCTACCCCGCCCACGCGGCATTCGGCGGCTACAAGCAGTCGGGCATCGGTCGCGAGAATCACAAGATGATGCTCGACCACTATCAGCAAACCAAGAATCTGCTGGTGAGCTACAGCCCGAAGGCGCTGGGGTTCTTCTGACCGGACGCGTGCCGCGCGAGCGGCCCACCGAACCGCGAACGCAATCGATTACCGAGTGCGTTCGCGGCGGGCCCGGATGCTTCGACAGGGATCGGAAAATTGCAATGAATGAATCCATGGTGGCGCGCGTGGTGGCCACGCCTGCGGCACTTGAATTGATCGCCAGGCTTCGCCGTGAGCATGGCGATGTCATGTTTCACCAATCCGGCGGCTGTTGCGACGGCAGCGCGCCGATGTGCTATCCGTGCGGCGATTTCATGGTGGGCGCGTCGGACGTCAAGCTGGGAGCCATCGGCGGTGCGCCTTTTTACATGAGCGAATCGCAGTTCGAGTACTGGGCGCATACGCAACTGATCATCGACGTGGTGCCTGGCGCCGGCGGCATGTTTTCGCTTGAAGGACGCACCGGCCTGCGCTTTCTGACGCGCTCGCGACTCTATACGGACGAGGAGATCGCGTGGCTGGAAAGGCATCCGGTCGAGGCGGCGGCATAAAGCCGCCGCCGCTTATTTTCCTTATCGCTCGTTGTCGAGGGGTAATTCGCAAGCTATCGTTTTTTAAAGACAATCATGGCATCCATCGAATCTGTAATGCATGAGCAACGCGTGTTTGCGCCGCCGCAGGCACTGGTCGCGCAGGCCAATATCTCCGGCATGGCGGCGTACCAGGCGATGTGCGCCGAGGCCGAGCGCGATCATGAAGGGTTCTGGGCGCGTCTGGCGCGCGAGAACGTTGCCTGGCACAAGCCGTTCACCAAGGTGCTGGACCAATCCAATGCGCCTTTCTACACGTGGTTCGAAGACGGCCAACTGAACGTCTCCTATAACTGCCTCGACCGTAATCTGCAGAATGGCAATGCCG
>JAGXBI010000188.1 GCA_018971155.1 Burkholderiales bacterium | reverse complement strand
TTACCCATCGTCGAGCGCACGCTGGCGAGGTTGGTCAGCGTCAGGATCTGGCTCTCCAGCGGATTGACCACCAGCCGCTCGAGCTCGGTGGCGGTGGTGCCCGGCAGGTGCGCTGTGACGCTGACTTGCGGAAAGTCGAACTGCGGCAGCACCTCCACCGGTGTCTGCACGAACGCATGGGCGGCGTAGAGCAGCACCGCGCCGAGCACGAGCAACCACAGTATCGGGCGCTGCAATACGCGCGATATCGAGACGTTTTTGTTCATGGCGGCTCAGTCGGGAGGCTGGTAGGCGTGGGCGATGCCGCGGTGGTACTCGAGGAAGGCGTCCTGCGCCACGACCTGCTCGCCGGCGCGCAGTCCTGATGAGATCCACGTCTGCCAGCCGCGCGCGGGGCCGGGCACCACCTGTCGCGGTTCGTCGCCGTGCGCGGTGCGCACCATCACCCACCAGTTGCCGCGATCGAGAATCAGGGACGCGGTGGGTACCGCGAGCATGGCTTGCGGCGCGCCGTCGAGCGTGACCCTGCCCCATTGGCCGCTCGTCCAGGGTGCCGCCCCGGTGGCTTGCGCGGGGCTCAGGCCGACTTGCGTGCCGCCATCGGCGTCGAGCGCCGCGCCGACCGTGGCGACCTTGACCGCAAGCGGCGTGCCGCCGCCGGCCGGCTCGAAATGGCCGCTCATGCCCACATGTACCGCCGCGGCGGCCGCGCCGAAGTATTCGGCGCGAACCCACAGCTTGCCGGCCGGCTGCAGGGTCAGGAGCGTCTGGCCAGGCGAGACCTCTTCGCCGTTGGCGGCCTGCACGGCAACCACCGCACCGGCCGTCGGCGCCTTGAAGATTTGCTGGTCACGGGCTTCATCGAGCTGGGCCTGCGCGGTCTGCCGGGCCGCTTGCGCGGCGGCAAGTTCGCTGGCCGCCGCATCGACTGCCTGGCGCGTGCTCAACTGCGCCGCAAGCTGGCGGCGCGCGATGGCCAGCGCCTGGCGTGCGGCGTCGAGCCGCGCCTGCGCGCTGCGCACCGCCGTCTCCCGCTGTGTGAGCAACGCCTGCATGCGCGTGCCGGAGAGCTTCGCGAGTATCTGGCCCGCGCTCACCAGGCTGCCCGGCAGCACGTGCAGATCGCGCACCACGCCGGCATTGACCACGCGAACCTTGACCATCGCGGTGGGCACGACCTGGCCGTAGGCGCTCAGGTGCGGCGAGAATGTTTTGGCTTGCACGGTCACTGCAGCCGGCAGTGCCTTGGCGGCGGCCGGTGCGGCGTCGGTGGCGCGCGCCAGGCCGGTGCCGCCCAGGCACAGCAGGGGTATGAGCAGCCACACGGCAGTCGCGCGCCGCTGGCGAATCGGCAGATGGGTTTTCAAAATGTCCAAGCGAGCAAAGGATGCAGGATGCGTTCGCCGTAAAGCGCGCCGAGAATGCCGGCGGCCATCAGCATGCAGATAAAGCGCGCCTCGATTTGCAGGAAGCGGGTCAGGGCGCGCGGCGAGGCCGCCGGCGCGTCGGCCAGCGGCGCCAGCAGCAGGGCGACCCGTCGTTGCAGCGCTTGCGGATTGCCCGTCAGGCGGGCATGCGCGCTCAGGTGCACGCGATTGCGCCGCGCCTGCGCCTCGGCGCCCAGGGAGGCGCGCCGCAAGGTGCTCAGCAAGGCCGCGGCCAGCGCCGCGCCGGATGCGCCGTGCCGGCGCGCTTCGTCGTCGCGGGCCAGCTCCAGCGCTTCGAGCCAGGTGTCCAGGCGCTGCCGCGCGCCCGGCCAGGGCCATTGCAGGTCGGTCGCAAGCTGGGCCAGCCAGATGCGCAGCGGATCGCGATGCTGCACATGCGCCTGCTCGTGCCGCCAGGCCGCGTCGATCATGTCGTCGTCGAGCGTCATGGCAAGAAACGGAGAGAACAGAATTTGCGGCCGCAGCAAGCCGACGGTGCAAACGCCGGTGCCCGCATCGAAAGGCTCGCGCGTGAGCGCCCAGACCGCACGCAGCGCCGCGCGCCAGACGACGATGGCGAACGGCACGCAGGCGCCGATCAGCACCCAGCGGTCGAGGTGGTCGTGCACGGGATCGGGCTCGCGCAGCGCCCAGCCGCACAGCCACGCGGCGACCATCAGCGCGGGCATCACCGGCAGCCACAGGCGCAGCCAGGCAAGGCGCTCGGCGCTGCGCCCGTCGAGCCCGGGCGTGGTGCGCAGCGACAGCATCGCGAACGGCTGCACCGCCAGGCCACCGAACAGGATCAGCAGAACCGTCAACAGCGATTCACGTTCCATGGCCCGGCCCCCGTTTGGCTTGGATGGCGCGCTCGAGGTCTTCGAGCAGTACCGGATCGATCTCGTCGACCGCGTCGACCAGGGCGGCCACTGCCGCATGCGGCGCCGCGCCGAGAAAGCGGGTCATCAGGTGACGTGCGCGGGCGCGCTCGACCTCCTGCTGATTGACCGCCGGGCTGTAGACGAAACCGCCTGCCTCGCGCCGGCGCTCGATCAGGCCCTTCTCGCGCAACCGGTCGACGACTTTCGCGGTGGTCGTGTAGGCGCGCCCGGCGGGCTCGCCCAGGCGCTCGTGCAAGGTTCGGACGGATCCCGTGCCGAGCTGCCAGAGCAGGCTCAGAACGGCATATTCGAGATCGTCGGCGGGTAAGCGGTAACGGTTCATGCAGTCATGTTACGACGGACGTCGTAAATCGGTCAAGGGCCTATACTAGCCGTAAGCAGGCGCTCGCCACGGGGAGGCGATATGTCGCGCATTCTGGTCGGTACCGCCTCGTGGACGGACAAGTCGCTGGTCGCCTGCGGGCGCTTCTATCCGCCGGACGCGAAAACACCCGCGGCGCGGCTGCAGTTCTACGCGAGCTGTTTTCCGGTGGTGGAAGTCGACAGCGCGTATTACGCGCTGCCCAGCCCGCATAACGCGGCACTGTGGGTCGAGCGCACCCCCGCCGATTTCGTTTTTCACATCAAGGCGTTCCGGGCGTTCACGCAGCATCGCACGCCGATCGAGGCGCTGCCGCGCGACGTGCGCGAGGCCCTGCCGCCCACCGACAAAACGGACATCTATTACAAGGACATGCCGGCGGCGATCGTCGATCGGCTCTGGGAATATTACCGTGCCGGCATCGCGCCGCTGCACGAGGCGGGGCGCCTGGGCGCGGTGCATTTCCAGTTCGCGCCGTGGGTGTTGTACGGCGCCGCCGCGCTGGACCACATCGAAGCGTGCATGGCGCGTCTGCCGGGGCTGCGCCTGTCGATCGAGTTCCGGCATCGCTCGTGGTTTACTCCGGAGCACCGCGACAAAGTACTCCGGTTTCTGGCCGACCGCGGCCTGGTGCACACCGTGGTCGATGAGCCGCAGGGTTTCGTCAACAGCGTGCCGGCCATCTGGGAGGTCACGTCGGCCGAATTGGCGGTGGTTCGCATGCACGGACGCAACGCCGCGACGTGGAATCGGAAGGGACTGGGCAGCTCGGCAGCGCGCTTCAACTACGATTACAGCGACGCCGAACTGGCGGAGCTCGCCGGGAAAATCAAGCAACTGGCCGCGCGCAGCCACACAGTGGCGGCATTCTTCAATAACAATTATGAGGATCAGGGGCAGCGCAACGGGAGGACCTTGATGCGCATATTGACTCGTTCGTAGCGCTAAACTACGCGCATATCGACTGCTCCCTGGAATCCATGCCCGCGCCTCGCCGCCGCTCCCGTTCGCCTGCTTCGCGTCCCGCGCCGGCCGGGGACGATCCATTGCTCGATCCCGCTTTACTGCGCCGCTTGCTGCGCGCCAGGGACAGGATGGACGCCGCCTCTCACGAGGCTTGGCCGGTGGCCCGCCTGGCCGCGCTTTGCGGTGTCTCCGAAGCGTATTTCGCGCGCTCCTTCAAGCGTGCCTATGGGATGCCGCCGCATCGTTACCTGTTGACGCGGCGTATCGAGCAGGCCAACACGTTGTTGCGCGACACCGAACTCAGCATCACTGAAATCGCCTTTGCCACCGGCTGGGAGAGCCTGGGCACTTTCGGCCGCATTTTTCGCGACGTCACCGGCCGCAGCCCCGGTGCCATGCGCGTGGCGGCGAGGGCCGCCGGCGATCGGCTCGACCGCGTGCCCGCCTGCGTGCTCAAGGCCGCGCAGCGTCCCGATCTCACCAGCGCAGTTTTGGAGAAGCGCCGTCGCATGAGCGCGGGTACATTGCGGCCATCAACCAAGGAGGTGTCATGATGCAAGGTATCAATGTGGTGGGCCTGTATGTCGACGACCAGGACGAAGCGCTGGCGTTCTATGTCGAAAAACTCGGATTTCGCGTCCATACGGACGTGCGCAACGGCGACTATCGGTGGCTCACGGTGCAGCATCCGGAACAACCTCTGTTTCAACTGGGCCTGTTCGCGCCCGGCCCGCCGGTTCACGATGACGCCACCGCGCTCACCTTGCGCGCGATGGTCGCCAAGGGGGCCATGCCGCCGCTGGTGCTCGCGGTGTCGGACTGCCGCGCGAGCTACGCCCGCCTCAAGGCCCGCGGCGTGGAATTCACCCAGGAGCCGGTCGAGCGCTACGGCAGTGTCGACGCGGGTTTTCGCGACCCGGCCGGCAATGGCTGGAAAATGATTCAGATGCCGCCGGGCGCGGCCGAGGCGAACGCTTCCTAGTCGGTTTGATAGGCGTTTCTCACCGCCACAGCGCCGCGCCTGTTTTGCAGGGCCGCGATGATCCCTCGCAGGACGTCGATCGGTGCAGGCGGGCGGTGCGGCCACGGGCGACGCCGGTACGTTTCGGGCGCTTTGGCCGGGTCGTGGAATCGGGGTGTGCTTCCGGCGTCATCCTACGTTACGCCTTATAATCCGGCATGACCCTTTCCTGCCCCGACGCCGCAAGCCTGCGGCCAGCGTCGCGCACGCGATTCGCCCGTTCGGCGATCATCTGCGCGGCAACCGCTCACCCCCTTTCCACCTGCTTTGCGTGCGTATCCGGCGAGCAGCACCTGGCGCCCGCATGAAAATACCTGCCCGGCTTGCGCCGCTCCTGAGCGAAGGGCTCATCGACCAGGTGATCAGCCAGTTGATGAGCGGCAAGGAGGCCACCGTCTACGTGGTGCGCAGCGGCGACTCGCTGCGCTGCGCGAAGGTCTATAAAGACGCCAGGCATCGCAGTTTCCGGCAAGCCGCGTCGTATCGCGACGGCCGCAAGGTCAGGAACAGCCGGCAGGCGCGGGCGATGGAAAAGGGCACGCGCTACGGCCGCCAGATGCAGGAGGAAGTGTGGCAGAACGCCGAAGTCGACGCGCTGTTCAGGCTGGCCGCAGCGGGCGTACGTGTGCCTGAGCCGTATATCTGCACCGACGGCGTGCTGCTCATGGAACTGGTGGTCGACGAGTCGGGCCATGTCGCGCCGCGCCTGAACGACGTGGCGCTCGGCGAGGCGCGCGCGCTCCAGTTGCACATGCAATTGCTCAAGCAGGTCGTGCGCATGCTTTGCGCCGGCGTGATTCATGGCGACCTGTCCGAATACAACATCCTGCTTGCCGCTGACGGGCCGGTGATCATCGACCTGCCCCAGGCCGTCGATGCGGCGGGCAACAGCGAGGCCGCGGCGATGCTCAAGCGCGACGTCGACAACCTGGCCGCCTATTTCGGACGCTTCGCGCCGCACCTGCTCGATACGGATTACGGCACCGAGATATGGAAGCTTTTCGAAGCGGGCCGGCTCGATATCGACGTCGAATTGACCGGCCGCATCGAACTCGACACCCGCCCTGTCGACCTCGACGGCGTGCTGCAGGAAATCGAGGACATCCGCCTCGAAGAGGAGGCGCGAGTGCGGCGGCTGCAGGAATTGGACGCAGGCTGAACAATCCGCTCGGCACTCGCGATGACGAACGGCACGCCGGCTGCCATCGCCGCCGTCGCCGGAATCTTGCAGATCGACACGCGAGTTCGCGAACGTCGCGAACATTCGGTGCCGCATTGCGCTGAAAATCCCCCGTCATATCAATTGGCCGTCCTTTCCTGGGCACAACACCGATTAATACGTTTTTCGACTTTATCGTGTCGGAAAAATATATTGGACGTCTTGTCGCCGCTCTCGCACTATGCGTACACTTGCGCCGCACGGCGTGCTCGCGACGGACAGTTCGCGTCCGGCAGGGAGCACACGATGCGCCGATTGGCCAGCGCGCAACACCAATTTCAATGACAAACACACCCACACTCGAGGATACAAATGCCTGAATACCGATCGAGAACTTCGACGCACGGCCGCAACATGGCCGGCGCCCGCGCCCTGTGGCGCGCCACTGGTATGAAAGACGGCGATTTCGGCAAGCCGATCATTGCCGTGGTGAATTCCTTCACCCAATTCGTGCCGGGGCACGTGCATTTGCGCGATCTGGGCGCGCTGGTCGCCAGGCAGATCGAGGCCGCCGGCGGCGTGGCCAAGGAATTCAACACGATTGCGGTCGACGACGGTATCGCGATGGGCCACGGCGGCATGCTGTACTCGCTGCCCTCGCGCGAGCTGATCGCCGACTCGGTGGAGTACATGGTCAACGCGCATTGCGCCGACGCGATGGTGTGCATCTCCAATTGCGACAAGATCACCCCGGGCATGCTGATGGCCGCCATGCGCCTGAACATTCCGGTGGTGTTCGTCTCGGGCGGACCGATGGAGGCGGGCAAGGTCAAATCGCCGGCCGACGGCCAGGTGATCGCCAAGATCGACCTGATCGATGCGATGATCAAGGCGGCCGACCCCAAGGTCAGCGACGCCGAGATCGCCGAAGTCGAGCGCAGCGCGTGCCCGACCTGCGGTTCGTGCTCCGGCATGTTCACCGCGAACTCGATGAACTGCCTGACCGAGGCGATCGGCCTGGCGTTGCCCGGCAACGGCACCATCGTCGCCACGCACGCCTGGCGCCGCGGCCTGTTCGAACAGGCCGGCCGCCTGGTCGTCGACCTGTGCCGTCGCTACTACCAGGAAGAAGACGCGTCGGTACTGCCGCGCAGCATCGCCACCAAGGCGGCGTTCGAGAATGCCATGTCGCTCGACGTGGCCATGGGCGGCTCGACCAACACCGTGCTGCACTTGCTGGCCGCCGCGCAGGAAGCCGGCGTCGACTTCACCATGTCGGACATCGACCGCATTTCGCGCAGAGTGCCGTGCCTGTGCAAGGTGGCGCCCTCGACCGACAAATATCACATCGAGGACGTGCATCGCGCCGGCGGCATTATGGGCATTCTCGGCGAGCTGGCGCGCGCCGAACTGCTCGACCTGTCGTGCGGCAGCGTGCACAG
>JAGXBI010000187.1 GCA_018971155.1 Burkholderiales bacterium | reverse complement strand
CAGCGGCTGCCGCGCGCAGTGGGGCTGGAAACAGCGTTGAATATGGTGGTATCGGGCAACCCGATAAAGTCTGAAGAACTGGCCGATAGCGGCTTGTTCGATCGCATGATCGAAGGTGACCTGATGGACGGTGCGCTGGCTTTCGCGCACGAGGCGGCCAGCCGGCCCGGCCCGTATCCGCGCCTGCGCGAGCGGGCGGTCGATCACCCGGATGCCGAAGCCTTCATTCAATTTGCCCGCAATACCGTGGCAGCCGCCGCGCGGCATTTTCCGGCGCCGCACAAGTGCGTCGACGCGATCGAAGCGGCGGTCATGAAGCCGTTCGACGAAGGTTTGAAATTCGAGCGCGAATGCTTTGTCGCGCTGGTGCAAACGCCCGAGTCGCGCGCCTTGCGCCACGCCTTTTTCGCCGAGCGCGCGGCCGCCAAGATCGCCGATGTGCCGGACGATACGCCGCGCCGCCCGATTGCCGCCGTGGCCGTTATCGGTGCCGGCACGATGGGGCGGGGTATCGCGATGAATTTTCTCAACGCGGGTCTGCCGGTCACGCTGCTGGAGACCGCACAGGCGGCGCTGGATGCCGGCGTGGCGGCGATTCGCCAGACCTACGAGCAAAGCGCCCGCAAAGGCAAGCTCAAACCGGAAGACGTCGATCAGCGCATGGCATTGCTGCGGCCGACGCTGGCTTATGAGGACATCGCCCAGGCCGATTTGGCGATCGAAGCGGTGTTCGAATCGCTGGAAGTCAAGGAGACGGTTTTCCGCAAGCTGGACGAGGTCATGAAGTCCGGCGCGATATTGGCATCCAATACTTCGACCCTGAACCTCGACACGATCGCCGGTTTCACGCAGCGACCGCAAGACGTTGTCGGGCTGCATTTCTTCAGTCCGGCCAATGTCATGAAGCTGCTCGAAGTGGTGCGCGGACGTGCCACGGGCAAGGACGTGCTTGCCACGGTGATGGCGCTGGCCAAGAAAATCAGGAAAACGGCGGTGGTATCCGGCGTTTGCGACGGCTTCATCGGCAATCGCATGCTCGAAAAATACTTCAGTCAGGCGTGGCGCATGCTCGAGGAGGGCGCGTTGCCGCAGCAGATCGATGCCGCGATCGAGAAATTCGGCTTCGCGATGGGGCCGTTCCGTATGAACGATCTGGCCGGCAACGATATCAGTTGGGCCATCCGCAAGCGCCGCTATGCCGAGCAGCCCGATCTCGACTACCCGCGCATCGCCGACCGCCTTTGCGAGGCCGGCCGCTTCGGGCAAAAGGCCGGTGCGGGCTGGTATGACTATGCGCCGGGCGATCGCACCGCGCGGGTCTCGCCGGCAGTCACCGAGATGATCGTTGGCTACTCCAAGGAACTCGGCATCGCGCGACGCGCCATCGACGACCAGGAAATCGTCGAGCGGCTGGTCTACGCATTGGTCAACGAGGGCGCGCGCATCCTGGAAGAGGGCATTGCCGCGCGGGCCTCCGACATCGACATGGTGTACCTGAGCGGCTACGGTTTCCCGCTGTGGCGCGGCGGTCCGATGCTATATGCCGAGACGGTCGGCCTGTACAACGTGCTGCGCGCGGTGCGCCGTTTTGCCAGGATGCCCCATGGTGCGGTCTGGGAACCCGCGCCGCTGCTGGTAAAGCTGGCGCAGGCCGACAAGACCTTTACCGGGTAATGCGAGACACGACAATGCATGCTGGCGACGAGGTGCTGCTGGTGGTCGACGTGCAGAACGATTTCATGCCCGGCGGGGCGCTTGCCGTGCCGCGTGGCGATGAGGTCGTGCCCGTCATCAACCGGCTTGCGGCGCGCTTTGCCCATGTCGTGCTTACCCAGGATTGGCATCCGGCCGATCACAGCTCATTTGTTGCCCAGCATGCCGGCCGCCAGCCTTTCGAGTCGATCGCACTGCCTTACGGCGAGCAAGTGCTGTGGCCGGTGCACTGCGTCCAGGGCACGGCTGGCGCCGCACTGCATCCCGAACTGCATGTGCCGCACGCGCAACTGGTGGTTCGCAAGGGCTATCACCGCGAGGTCGACAGCTACTCGGCCTTTATGGGAGCCGACCGCCGCACGCCGACCGGGCTGGCAGGTTATCTGCGCGACAAAGGGGTGCGGCATGTGATTTGCGCGGGCCTGGCCACCGACTTTTGCGTTGCCTGGTCCGCCCTCGACGCGCGCGCGGCCGGGTTCGAGGTGAGTGTGATCGAGGACGCGTGCCGGGCCATCGATTTGAACGATTCCCTCGAACTGGCCTGGCAGGCGCTTGCCGCAGCCGGGGTACAGCGTGCGACGTCGTCGGCGCTTTGAATAATTTTATTGGAGACACACACTATGCCTGATGCCGTCATCGTATCCACCGCCCGCACCGGGTTGGCCAAATCCTGGCGCGGCGCGCTGAACATGACGCACGGCGCGACGCTCGGCGGACATGTGGTGCAGGCCGCCATCGAGCGCGCCCGACTCGAGCCCGGCGAAGTCGAGGACGTCATCATCGGCTGCGCCAATCCGGAGGGCGCGACCGGCTTCAATATCGCGCGCCAGATCGCCCTGCGCGCCGGCTGTCCGGTCAGCACCGCCGGCATGACGGTCAACCGCTTCTGTTCGTCGGGCCTGCAGACCATCGCGCTGGCGGCGCAGCGCATCATCGCCGGCGAGGGCGAGGTGTACGTGGCAGGCGGAGTCGAATCGATCTCCTGCGTGCAAAACGAGATGAACCGCCACATGGCGCAGGAATATTTTCTGCAGGAAACCAAACCTGCACTCTATTGGCCAATGCTGCAAACGGCCGAGACGGTGGCCAGCCGCTACGGTATTTCGCGCGAGCGGCAGGACGAGTACGGCGTGCAGTCGCAGCAGCGCGCCGCGGCGGCGGCTGCCGCGGGCCGCTTCGACGCCGAAATCGTGCCGTTAACCACGCGCATGGCGGTGGCCGACAAGGCCAGCGGCCGGCTGTTCACGCGCGAGGTCACACTTGCCGCCGACGAGGGCATTCGCGCCGACACCACCTACGAGGGCGTCGCGAAAATTCGCCCCGCAGTGCCGGGCGGGGTGATCGCGGCCGGCAATGCCAGCCAGTTTTCCGACGGCGCGGCAGCCTGCGTGGTGATGAGCGAGACGCTGGCCGAGCGGCGCGGCCTGCAGCCGCTGGGACGTTTTCGCGGTTTTGCGGTGGCCGGCTGCGAGCCGGACGAAATGGGCATCGGGCCGGTGTACGCGGTGCCCAAACTGCTCGCGCGGGCCGGCCTGGGCGTGGCCGACATCGGCCTGTGGGAGCTCAACGAGGCCTTTGCCGTGCAGGTGCTGTATTGCCGCGATACGCTCGGCATTCCGAACGATCGGCTGAACGTCAACGGCGGGGCGATCGCGGTGGGGCATCCCTACGGCGTCTCGGGCACGCGCCTGACGGGCCATGCGCTGATCGAGGGCAAGCGGCGCGGCGCGCGTTACGTGGTCGTGACCATGTGTATCGGCGGCGGGCAAGGCGCGGCAGGGCTGTTCGAGGTGCTGTGACACGCCATGGCCAGCGCGCCGTTATACTTGGGGCCATCGCAACCCGTTAGAAATCTATTGTCATGATCAAGCATATCGTTTTCTTCAAATTCCTGGACCACGCCGAAGGGGCCGACAAGGCTGCCAATCTCGCCAAGGCCAAGCAAATGCTCGACGCCTGCGTCGATCTGGTGCCGGGCATGACGCTGATGGAAATCGCGCTGGCCCAGCCCGGCTTCGACTGCACCTACGATCTGGTGGTCAACAGCGCGTTCGAGAATGCCGCCGCCCTCGACGCCTATCAGAATCACCCGGTTCACGTTGCCGCCAAACAGTTCCTTGGCAAAGTCAAGCAGGAACGGCAGTGCATGGACTACACGGCATAAGCCACCCAAGCAGCGCAACGCCCGCGAAGGCGGGCGCCTGCCCCAATATCCATGGCTGAATTTCCTGTCCCGTCGCCGTTCATCGAACACCTCGGCATTCGCTTCGTGCGGGCCGAGCATGGCGAATCCGAACTGGCGCTCGAGCTGGCGCCTTCCCACTTGAATACCTGGCAGGTCATGCACGGCGGCTTGACCATGACGCTGCTCGACGTGGCGCTGAGCCTGGCCGGGCGCAGCGCGTCACCCGAGGCCAGCGGCCTGGTGACGGTCGAGATGAAAACCACCTTCATGCAGCCGGGCCATGGCACGGTGCGCGCTTTCGGGCGTGTATTGCATCGCTCCACCACCATGGTCTATTGCGAGGGCGAGGTGCGCGACGCTGAGGATCGCCTGGTCGCCAAGGCGATGGGAACCTTCAAGTATTTACGCCGGCTGGCGGTGGGCCGCGAGATCCATCGCCAGCCGGGCCAACCCAGCGACTGAACAGAGGAGCCCGTCATGCCGAACGTCAACCGCCAGATTCTGCTGGTATCCCGTCCCCAGGAGCACGCCAGCGTCGATAATTTCAGGCTGGTCGAAGCGCCGGTGCCGACGGTGGGCGACGGCCAGGTGCTGGTGCGCAATCATTATCTGTCGCTCGACCCGTATATGCGCGGGCGGATGAACGATACCAAGTCGTACGCGCCGCCCCAGCCGCTCAATCAGGTGATGATCGGCGGCACCGTCGGCGAGGTGATCGAGTCGCGCAATCCGCAATGGCGGCCGGGCGACAAGGTCGCCGGCCTGTTCGGCTGGCAGGAGTATGGCCTGTCGGCCGACGGTCGCGACTTGCGCAAGGTCGACGATGCGTTGGCGCCGTTGTCCGCCTACCTTGGTGTGCTGGGCATGCCGGGGGTCACGGCCTGGTACGGCCTGAACCGTATCTGCGAGCCGAAATTCGGCCAGACCGTGGTGGTCAGCGCGGCCAGCGGCGCGGTTGGCAGCGTCGTCGGGCAACTGGCCAAGGTCAAGGGTTGCCGGGTGGTGGGGATTGCCGGCGGTCCGGAGAAATGCCGCTACGTGACCGAAACGCTGGGCTTCGATGCGTGTGTCGACTACAAGGCCGGCCGCCTGTACGAAGACCTCAAGGCGGCGACGCCGGACGGCGTCGATGCGGTTTTCGAGAATGTCGGCGGCGCTGGCCTGGATGCCGTGTTGCGCCGCATGAACGCGTTCGGGCGGATCGCCCTGTGCGGCATGATTGCCGGCTATGACGGCCAGCCGGTGCCGCTGCAGGCGCCCGCCCTGATTCTCACCAATCGCTTGCTGGTGCAAGGCTTTATCGTCAGCGAGCATCCCGATGCGTGGCCGCCGGCGCTGCGCGAACTGGGCGCGCTGGTCGCCAACGGTCACGTGAAATACCGCGAGAGCGTGGCCTACGGCCTGGAAAACGCGCCCGAGGCCTTCCTGGGCCTGCTGCAGGGCAAGAACTTCGGCAAGCAGGTGGTCAAGCTGATCTGAGCGTCCGCAGGGCGGCAGGGTCATGCGACCCGCGCCGCCCCGGTTGGTTTACATCGACTCTTCCAGCATGCGCCGGTAATCGTCGGCGCTGGCTTCGCGCGGATTGGTCTTGTGGCAGTGGTCGCGCAGCGCGCCGTGGATCACCTTGTCGAACATTTCGCGCGTGACGCCCATTTGCGCGAGCCCCGTGGGCAGCCCCAGCCGCGCGTTCATTTCACGAATCGCTTCCGATAGATCGGCATCCGCGGCCAGCCCCATTGCACGCCGCAGCCGCGCATAGCGATGCTCGGCGATGACCGAAGGTGCCTGCGCGTTGAAACGCAGGACGGCCGGCAACACTACCGCGTTGAGCGTGCCGTGATGCAGGTGCAGCGGCAGTCCGCCCAGCGGGTGCGACAGCGAATGTACGGCGCCCAAACCCTTCTGGAATGCCATCGCGCCTTCCATCGACGCGCTCATCATGTGCTTGCGCGCCTCGCGGTCGCTGCCGTCTCGCGTGGCGCGCTCGATGTGCGCCCAGCCGCGCTCCAGGCCGTCCAGCGCAATGCCGTCGGCCGGCGGATTGAAGGCCGGCGCCAGAAAGGTTTCGATGCAGTGCGCAATGGCATCCATGCCGGTGGCCGCCGTCAGCATCGGCGGCAGGCCGAGCGTCAATTCCGGATCGCAAATCGCCGCCTTGGGCATCAGATGCCACGAGTGGAAGCCAAGCTTGCGGCCGTCGTTGAGCACGATGATGGCGCCGCGCGCGACCTCGCTGCCGGTGCCGGCGGTGGTCGGGATCGCAATCAGCGGCGCGACCGCAGCGCTGATCTTCGGGCTGCCGCCTTCGATCGTGGCGTAGGTCACCAGCGGCCCCGGATGGGTGGCCAGGATCGCTACGCCTTTGGCCAGGTCGATCGAAGACCCGCCGCCCAAGGCAATCAGGCCGTCGCAGCCGTGCGCGCGATATTGTTCGGTCGCCTCGATCACCGCCGCCTCGGTCGGGTTCGGCGGCGTGCCGTCGAATACCGGCACCGGCGCGGGCAGCGCGTCCTGAGCGCGCTGCACCAGGCCGGCCGCTGCTACACCCCGGTCAGTGACCAGCAGCGGCTTGCGAATGCCATTGCGCTCGCACTCCTCGGCCAGCCAGCGCACGGCGCCGAAATCGAAACGGATTTGCGTCAAATACAGAATGGTGGACATGAGTCGCGCGTCTCCTCGCTGATGGTGGGTGTCTGCATTATCGCGTCGATTATGACATCATACGGCCGCGTTGCTCGCCCCTGAATCCGCCTTCTTTCCCGCTCGTCGCGCATGCCGTTAAATCCGAAAGTCGCAGCACTGCTGCAAATGATAGAGAACTCGAAATATCCGCCGCTGCATACCCTGACGGTTGCCGAGGCAAGGCAGGCGTATGAACGCTCGGCGCCGATTCTCGACGTGCCGCCCGCGCCGCTGCATCGCGTCGAAGACCTGAGCGTGCCGGTGCGCGATGGCAGCCGCATCGATGCGCGACTGTATCTGCCGCGCGAAGCGAGTTGGGCCGCGCCGCTGCCGGCACTGATGTACCTGCACGGCGGGGGCTTTACGGTCGGCAGCCTGGCCACGCACGACGCGCTATGCCGGCTGCTGGCGCGCGGCGCCGATTGCGCGGTGCTGTCGGTCGCCTATCGGCTCGCGCCGGAGCATCGCTTTCCGAGCGCCGTGCACGATACCTTCGACGCCTTGCACTGGTTGCACGCCGAGTCCCACGCGCTGGGGCTCGACGCGGGCCGCATCGCGATCGGCGGCGACAGCGCGGGCGGTACGCTGGCGACGGTCGGCGCGGTGCTGGCGCGCGATGCCGGGCTGCCGCTGGTGCTGCAAATGCTGTTGTATCCGGGCACCTGCGGCTACCAGGATACAGCGTCGCACCGGCGGCTCGCGCACGGCTATTTTCTG
>JAGXBI010000186.1 GCA_018971155.1 Burkholderiales bacterium | reverse complement strand
GTTCGATCAGCCACTGATTGCGCACGCCCAGCGGCGCGGTGGGGTCGGCGTGCGCGAGCAGTGCGTCGAGTTGCTGTCCGGCATGGCGGGAGACTCGCCACTTCCTCCAGTACGTGCGCAGGGTCAGCAGCATGACGTGTTATGTAGATCTTTCAGGAGTCGGCGCGCAAGTGTTCGCGCAAATGCGCCAGCAGTCCCTCGCAGGCGTCTTCGACATAATCGAGCACCTGCTCGAAACCTTGCGCCGCGCCGTAATACGGGTCGGGCACATGCTCGGCAGCATGCTTGCTCGCGAATCGCATCAGCAAAGCCAGCTTGTGCTGTTGCGCGGCTGGGCAGCGCGCGCGCAATTCGGCGAGATTGTCGGCGTCCATCGCCAGGAGCCAGTCGAAGCGCTGAAAATCCTCAGTCGTCACCAGGCGCGAGCGCAGTGCCGTCAGGTCGTAGCCGCGTGCGGCGGCCGCCGCCTGGCTGCGTGCATCGGGGGCGTGGCCCAGATGATAACCGTGGGTGCCGGCCGAATCGATGACGATCTCATCGTCCAACCCAGCCTCGACGACCAAGCGCCGCATCACGCCCTCGGCGCTCGGCGAGCGACAGATATTGCCCATGCAAACGAACAGGACTGAGACTTTCTGCATTTGATCAAATCAAAACGGGAAGCGCCGCCGGCTTGACGCGATGACGAATTATAAGGTGGCATTGATGCCGCTTCGAATGCCTTGATCACCGTGCGCCCTTATCCACAGAAAAAGTGCACAAGCTTGTTGATAACGTGTTAACGCGTGCGGTAACACATTGACGCAAAAGCCATTGCCTTCAGTGATTCGCGGTTGTCCGAGGCACGCCGAATCCGCCGCGGGCGCGCAGAAAACGCCAAGGCCCGCGCGATGGCGGGCCTTGGCGATGATTCGGACTGGTTGCGGGGGCTGGACTCGAACCAGCGACCTTCGGGTTATGAGCCCGACGAGCTGCCAACTGCTCCACCCCGCGTCAGAGGGAGTGAAGTATATAGCGTCGGGAAAAATAAGCAAACAGAAATTCGCGCGACAACGCAATTTTTATTGAGCCGCGCTTCACAGCGCTGCCATCTCTCCGGCGCCATCGGCGCCGAACACCTGTTGCTTGACATGCAGCAATTGGTCTCGCACCTGGGCCGCCTGCTCGAACTCGAGATTGCGCGCGTGCTCCTGCATCAATTTTTCCAGCCGTTTGATTTCCTTCGACAACTGCTTTTCGCTCATCTCCTGATAGCGCGCCTGCTCCTCGGCGACCTGCAGCTCCGCACGTGCTTCGTCCGGGTCGTACACGCCGTCGATGATGTCCTTGATGCGCTTGGTCACGGAGGTCGGCGTAATCCCCAGCGCCACGTTGTGTGCTGTCTGCTTGGCGCGCCGACGATTGGTCTCGTCGATCGCCCGGCGCATCGAGTCGGTGACCTTGTCACCGTAGAGAATCGCCAGTCCGTGAATGTTGCGCGCGGCCCGGCCGATGGTCTGGATCAGCGAACGCTCGGCCCGCAGGAAGCCTTCCTTGTCGGCGTCGAGAATCGCCACCAGCGACACCTCCGGAATGTCGAGGCCCTCGCGCAGCAAATTGATGCCGACCAGCACGTCGAACGCGCCAAGCCGCAAATCGCGAATGATCTCGACCCGCTCCACGGTGTCGACATCGCTGTGCAGGTAGCGCACCTTGATGCCGTTATCCGCCAGATATTCCGTCAGTTGCTCGGCCATGCGCTTGGTCAGCGTCGTCACCAGCACGCGCTCGTTGACCTTGACCCGCTTGTGGATTTCCGACAGCACGTCGTCCACCTGATTGTGCGCCGGACGCACCAGGATCTCGGGATCGATCAGGCCGGTCGGGCGCACGACTTGCTCGACCACCTGGCCGGCTTGGCGATTTTCATAGTCGGCGGGTGTGGCCGAGACGAAGATCACCTGGCGCATCTTGCGCTCGAATTCGGCGAATTTGAGCGGTCGGTTATCCAGCGCCGACGGCAGCCGGAATCCGTAATTCACCAGATTTTCCTTGCGGGCGCGGTCGCCGTTGTACATGCCGTTGAATTGTCCGATCAGCACATGCGACTCGTCCAGAAACATCAGCGCGTCACTGGGCAAATAATCGACCAGGGTCGGCGGTGGCTCGCCCGGTTGCGCGCCGGACAAATGGCGAGAGTAGTTTTCGATGCCCTTGCAGAAACCCAGCTCCTGCAGCATTTCGAGATCGAAACGGGTACGCTGCTCGAGCCGCTGCGCCTCGACCAGCTTGTTTTCGGCGTAGAAGAAATCGAGCCGCTCGCGCAGTTCCTCCTTGATTGCCTCGATCGCGCGCATCACCGTCTCGCGCGGCGTGACATAGTGCGACGATGGATACACCGTGAAGCGCGGAATTTTCTGCCGTACGCGGCCGGTGAGCGGATCGAACAATTGCAGCGACTCGATCTCATCGTCGAACAGTTCGACGCGCACGGCCAGTTCCGCATGCTCGGCAGGGAAAATGTCGATGGTGTCGCCGCGCACCCGAAACGTGCCGCGCGCGAAATCCATGTCGTTGCGCGTGTACTGCATCGCGATCAGCCGCGCGATGACCTCGCGCTGGCCGATCTTGTCGCCCTGGCGCAGCACCAGGATCATCCGGTGATACTCGCTCGGATTGCCGATCCCGTAAATCGCCGAAACCGTCGCCACGATCACGGTGTCGCGCCGCTCGAGCAGGCTCTTGGTGGCCGACAGGCGCATCTGCTCGATGTGCTCGTTGATCGACGAGTCCTTCTCGATGTAAAGGTCCCGCTGCGGCACATACGCCTCGGGCTGGTAGTAGTCGTAGTACGAGACGAAATATTCCACCGCGTTGTGCGGGAAAAATTCGCGAAACTCGGAATACAGCTGCGCAGCGAGCGTCTTGTTCGGCGCGAACACAATGGCGGGTCGCCCGAGGCGGGCAATCACATTGGCCATTGTGAAAGTCTTGCCTGAGCCGGTCACCCCCAGCAGTGTCTGGAAGGACAACCCGTCGCCAATGCCCTCGACCAGTTGGCGAATTGCCTCGGGCTGGTCGCCGGCCGGCGCGAACGGTTGATACAAGCGGTAGGGAGAGCCTTCGAAGCTGATGAATTTGCTCTCGTCGAGCCCGTCGGAAACTTTGTGCAAATCTGGCATGGCGTTTGGCAGGGCCCTGCGCCCGGACGGCAAAAGAGCATTCTACCGTTTTCGGCTTCGGCAAGTCCGGCGCTGCCGCCGAAGGCGATATTTCTCCGCTACAATACTTGTTTTCGCCCTCAGGGCGCTCGCCCGACCCTCGTTTCCTCTCTCACAGCCGATCTATCATGACGCTCTTCTCCGCCGTCGAACTGGCCCCTCGCGACCCGATTCTTGGCCTGACCGAAGCTTTCAACGCCGACACTCGCCCCACCAAGGTCAACCTTGGCGTGGGCGTCTACTACAACGATCAAGGACGCATTCCGCTGTTGCGTGCCGTGCAGGAAGCGGAGAAGGCACGGGTCGCGGCCGCGGCGCCGCGCGGCTATTTGCCGATCGAAGGCATCGCAGCCTACGACCAGGCGGTGCAGAAGATGTTGTTCGGCGCCGAATCGGCATTGATTGCCGAAGGTCGCGTGGTTACCGCGCAAGCGTTGGGCGGCACGGGCGCGCTCAAGATCGGCGCCGACTTCCTGCGCCAGCTCAACCCCTCGGCCAAGGTCGCGATCAGCGATCCGAGCTGGGAAAATCACCGCGCGCTGTTCTCCGCCGCCGGTTTCGAGGTGGTCGCCTATCCGTACTACGATGCCGCCACCCATGGCGTGAATCTCGACGGCATGCTCGACACGCTGGGCAAGCTGCCGGCCGGCTCTGTTGTCGTGCTGCATGCCTGCTGCCACAATCCGACCGGCGTCGATCTCTCCCCGGCGCAGTGGCAACAGGTGGTTGACGCGGTTCGCGCGCGCGAGCTGGTGCCGTTCCTCGATATCGCCTACCAGGGGTTCGGCGACGGCATCGAACCCGACGCAGCGGCCGTGCGCATGTTCGCCGACGCCGGCCTGAGCTTCTTCGTCTCGAGTTCGTTCTCCAAGTCCTTCTCTCTGTATGGCGAGCGTGTCGGCGCGTTGTCGATCGTGACCGCCAGCAAGGATGAAAGCACCCGCGTGCTGTCGCAAATCAAGCGGGTGATTCGCACCAACTACTCGAACCCACCCACGCATGGCGGCTCGATCGTCTCGGCCGTGCTCAACAGCCCGGAACTGCGCGCGCTGTGGGAGCAGGAGCTCGGCGAAATGCGCGAGCGCATCCGCACCATGCGCCACGCATTGGTAAGCAAGCTCAAGGCGCAAGGAGTCGCGCGCGACTTCTCCTTTGTCGCGCAGCAGCGCGGCATGTTCTCCTACTCCGGGCTGAGCGCGGAGCAGGTCGAGCGACTGAAGACGGAATTCGGCATCTACGCCGTCGGCACCGGCCGGATTTGCGTCGCGGCGCTCAATAACGCCAATATCGACCCGGTCGTCACGGCAATCGCCCAGGTGCTGCGCTAACGCCTGTTTGACCCTGCGTGGTCCAAGTAAAACGGCCCGCCTCGGCGGGCCGTTCGTTTTGAAAATAAAAAATCCAAGCCATTGATTTTGTTGCATTGCACACAAAATCAATGTACTGCATAATCAAATCATTCCCATCGTTCCAAGGCATGCCATGCTGTATCAAATCCATGAATATCAGCGCGCCTGGTTAAATCCGATGACGGCGTGGGCCGAGGCCGCGGCGAAGTCGTTTGCCGACCCCGCCAGCCCGTTTGCCTTGATTCCGGGCGCCGCCCGGGTCGCCGCCGGTTACGAACTGCTTTACCGCCTGGGGAAAGCCTACGAAAAACCGGAATTCGATATTCGACAGATCGAAAAAGACGGCCGCAAGTGTCCGATCATCGAACAGACGATCATTGAAAAGCCGTTTTGCCGCCTGCTGCGCTTCAAGCGCTACTCGGACGATACCAGCACCGTCCGGGGCATGAAGGAAGAGCCGACGGTGCTGGTTTGCGCCCCGCTGTCAGGCCATCATGCCACGTTGCTGCGCGACACCGTGCGCACGCTGCTGCAAGATCACAAGGTGTACATCACCGACTGGAACGACGCACGCATGGTGCCGGCCTCCGAAGGGCCGTTCCATCTCGACGACTATGTCGCGTACATCCAGGATTTCATTCGCCACATCGGCGCCGAAAATCTGCACGTGATCTCGGTCTGCCAGCCCACCGTTCCAGTGCTCGCGGCGATTTCGCTGATGGCCAGCAACGGTGAGCCAACCCCCAAGACCATGACCATGATGGGCGGGCCGATCGATGCACGCAAATGTCCGACGTCGGTCAACTCGCTGGCCACCAACAAATCCTTCGAGTGGTTCCGCGACAACGTCATTTACGCGGTGCCGAGCAACTATCCGGGCGCCGGCAGGATGGTGTATCCGGGCTTCCTGCAGCATGCCGGCTTCGTCGCCATGAACCCCGACCGGCACGTCACCTCGCATTGGGACTACTACCTCGACCTGTTGCGCGGCGACAACGATGACGCCGAGGCGCATCGGCGCTTCTACGACGAATACAACGCCGTGCTCGATATGGCGGCCGAGTATTACCTCGAGACCATTCGCACCGTATTCCAGGAATTTCGCCTCGCCAAGGGCACGTGGGACGTGCGCGGAGAGCGCGTGCGCCCGCAGGACATTACCCGCACCGCCCTGTTCACGATCGAGGGCGAACTCGACGACATTTCCGGCAGCGGCCAGACCGAAGCCGCGCATGATCTTTGCACCGGCATTCCGGCGAGTCATCGCCAGCACTTCACGGCGCCGGGCTGCGGCCACTACGGCATCTTCTCCGGAAGCCGCTGGCGCACGGTGATTTACCCGAAAATCAGGGATTTCATTCGCGCTTACGACAATCCCATGCCCAAGACCGTCGCCAAGACGGCCTCCGCCCGCTAATCAGCCTGCCGGGTGTCGGCGCGCAGATAGTTCAGCAGCATGTCCGTGTGGAATGCCATTGCGCGGGCTCGCTCCTCGGGTGCGAGGGGGTCCCGGCCCATCACGGTGGCTAGCGTGTGGCGGTTGGAGAGCACGTAATAGCCGAGACCCGAGATCGTCACATAGCATTGCACCGGATCGACGCCGGGCCGGATCGAGCCATCGGCTTCCCCGCGCCTGAGCACCGACGCCAGCATCGCGACGATCGGTGAGACGAACGCCTGGACCCGGGTCGATTCGCGCATATGACGCGCCTCGTGGAGATTTTCGTTATTGATCAGCCGAATCAGCTCCGGATGCTGCTGATAATAATTCCAGATGAAATGCGCCAGTTCCCGGACCGCGTCGAGCGGCGCAAGTGCCTCGAGCCGCAGTGCATGTTCGGCATCGTTGAAATCGCCATAGACCTTCTCCAGCACGGCAAGATAAAGCTGGTCCTTGTTGCCGAAGTAGTAATACAGCATGCGCTCGTTGACGTCGGCGCGACGGGCAATGCTATCGACCCGGGCACCGCTCAAGCCGCGCTCGGAGAACTCCTCGGTTGCGGCTTCGAGAATGCGCTTGCGCGTGCGCTCCGGATCCCGCTTGAGTTTGTTCAGATCTTGAGTCATGGGCCTGTCGTGCGTGGAAGTCCAGCCTGTGCCGACTTTGCGGTCGGCGCGCGCATTATGGCACAGTGATCCGGCAGGCCTCAAAATCGACGATAATTTCCGATTACCCTTAACAGATTTGCTGAAGTGACCGAACCCCGTTCCCTTGCCGACCGTCTCGAAGACGCCTTGCCGCAGACGCAATGCACCAAATGCGGCTACGACGGTTGCCGGCCCTACGCCGAAGCGATGGCACTCGGCCAGGCGCAACACAACCAGTGCCCGCCGGGCGGCGCACAGGGCGTGGCGCGACTTGCCCACTTGCTCGGCAAACCGCCGCTGCCGCTCAATCCGGCCAATGGCGTGGAACGGCCGCGCCCGCGTGCGCTAATCGATGAATCGTTGTGCATCGGTTGCACCCTTTGCATGCAGGCGTGCCCGGTCGATGCGATCGTGGGCGCGGCCAAACAAATGCACACCGTCGTCGAGGCGCTTTGTACCGGTTGCGACCTGTGCCTGCCGCCGTGTCCGGTCGATTGCATC
The DNA here is from genome assembly GCA_018971155.1 of Burkholderiales bacterium. Classification (GTDB taxonomy): domain Bacteria; phylum Pseudomonadota; class Gammaproteobacteria; order Burkholderiales; family Burkholderiaceae; genus Pandoraea. The sequence continues at coordinate 176 of JAGXBI010000186.1, read as the reverse complement.
GCCATGGTGCCCGTCACCGGCGAGCTGACCGGCTGGGATGCCTGGTCGCAGGCGCAGGCCGACGCCGCTCGCGATCGCCATGAACAGCATCAGGCACGCCGCCGGCGCGAGCAGGCGGCCCAGGAAGCCCGCCTGGCGGCCAGAGCGGCGCGCCTGGCCGCCGCCCAGGCGCAACC
>JAGXBI010000185.1 GCA_018971155.1 Burkholderiales bacterium | reverse complement strand
CCGCGCTCGACCGCGCCGGTCTGGACCAAGTGCGAGCGGATTTTGCCGCCACGGCCCGGCGCGCCGCGCGGCTGGGCATCGATGGCCTGGAGATCCATGCCGCGCACGGCTATTTACTGCACCAGTTCCTCTCGCCGCTGGCCAATCATCGCGACGACGAATATGGCGGCAGCCTGGAAAACCGCATGCGCTTCGTGCTCGAGGTGTTCGATGCGGTGCGTGCCGAATTTCCGGCCGACAGGCCCGTCTGGGCGCGCATCTCCGCTACCGACTGGGTGCCCGGCGGGTGGGACATCGACGGCACGGTGGCGCTCTCCCAGGCGCTCAAGGCGCGCGGCTGCGCGGCGATTCACGTGACCACCGGCGGCGTCTCGCCGGCCCAGGCGATCAAGCTCGGGCCGGGCTATCAGGTGCCTTACGCGCAGCGCGTAAAGGCCGAGGTCGGCTTGCCGACGCTTGCGGTCGGGCTCATTACCGAGCCTGAGCAAGCCGAATCGATTATCGCGAATCAGGAGGCCGACGCGGTGTCGCTGGCCCGCGCGATGCTCTACGATCCGCGCTGGCCGTGGCATGCCGCCGCCAGGCTCGGCGCCCAGGTGAATGCGCCAAAGCAATACTGGCGTTCGCAGCCGCGTGAGTTCAAGGATTTGTTCAAGGGCGCCAGCTTCGGCCAGCGGTAGATAAGCGACGCCCGGCATGCAACGGCATGGCGCGGGCATCAAGATGAGCGCCCCGGCCGGATTCGCATCGGGCCGGGGCGCTGTTTCGAGGTGCCGCTAGATCATCTCCAGCGCCAGAGCGATGCCCTGGCCGCCGCCGATGCATAGCGTGACCACGCCGCGCTTGAGTCCGTCGCGCAGCATCGAATGCAGCAGTCGCGTCGTGAGCACGGCGCCGGTCGCGCCGATCGGATGGCCGTGCGCGATCGCGCCGCCTTCGACGTTGACGATATCGACGGCCAGCCCGAGTTCGCGCGTGCAGGCGATTGCAATGGCGGCAAATGCCTCGTTGATCTCGACCCGGTCGACCGTCGCCAGCGGCCAGTTGGCTCGCTCCAGGGCCTGACGCACGGCCGGCACCGGACCGAGTCCGAACATACCCGGCGCGACCGCCGCGACCCCGTAGCTGACCAGGCGCGCCAGCGGCATCAGGCTATGCCGCTCGGCCCAATGGCGCTCGGCCACGATCATCGCGGCGGCGGCGGTATTGAGTCCCGGCGCATTGCCGGCGGTAATCGTGCCGTCCTTGCGAAACGCCGGCTTGAGCTTGGCCAGCGACTCGGCGGTGGTGTCGGGCCGGTTGTGCTCGTCCTTGACGAACTGCTCCGCGCCTTTGCGTCCCCGGATTTCAACCGGTACGATTTCCTCGCCGAACTTGCCTGCAGCCTGCGCCGCCGAAAACGCCTGCTGCGAGCGCAGTGCCCACGCGTCCTGCTGTTCGCGCGTGATGTTGAACTGGCTCACCAGATCTTCCGTATGCCAGCCGGAGTGCTGGCCGCTGAATGCGTCGTTCAGGCCGTCGTGCAGCATGCTGTCGATCACCGTGCCGTCGCCCATGCGCAGGCCCCAGCGGCCCTGCGGCAGAAGGTAAGGGGCCAGGTCCATGTTCTCCATGCCGCCGGCGATGGCGCACTGAAGATGGCCGCTGGCGATTTCCAGCGCGGCGCTGACGATCGCTTGCGCACCGGATCCGCACACGCGGTTGACCGTCATCGCAGGTACTTCGATCGGCAGGCCGCCGGCGATGGCGGCCTGGCGAGCCGGATTCATTTTGGCGCCGGCCTGGATGACCTGGCCGAAAACCAGGCTCTGGACCTGTGCCGGGTCGAGCTCGGCACGCTTGAGCGTCTCGCGCACCACCGCGGCGCCGAGGTCGGTGGCAGGCACGCTCTTGAGCGTGCCGTTATAAGTGCCGATAGCGGTGCGCAGCGGGGCGCACAGGACGATTTCCGGCAAGGACATTGTGAAGCTCCTGTAACAATGGATGGAAGGTGGAACAACGCGGCTTACCAGTCCGACTCTTCGTCGCGGCGCCAGGCCTTGCGCAGCTTGTCCCGCTGTTCCTTGGTCAACACCGCTTCGATTTGCCGATGCGCGGCGATCGATGCGTCGTACATTTGCTGCCGGAGCTGCAGAAAGTCTTTCTCGGCCTGTTCGATGGCGGCGTTGTCGCGCTTCGGCGCCTCGTAGAGGTCGCGCAGCTTGGCCTGCTGATCCATGATCTGACCCATCAGCGCCCAATGCGCGCGCCGGGTGTCGTCGTGAATGCGATTGATTTTCGCGAGCTGTTCCTGCGACAGGCCGAGCTCGCTTCCCCAGCCGTAGCCGCCGTAGCGGCCATAGCCGCCCATCATGCCCGGGCCCATGCCGCCGTAGCCGCCATAGCCGCCCATCATGCCCGGGCCCATGCCGCCGTAACCACCATAGCCGCCCATCATGCCGGGCCCCATGCCGCCGCCGCAGGGTCCATAGCCCGGTCCATAGCCGCCTGCCGGGGGCGCCGCGTGGCCAACCTGCGACGCGCCGAACAGCGCCACGGCAAACGCACAGGCAATCAGCAGATTGGAACGTTTGATCTCGGAGATTCTCATGATCGTTTCCTTCCTGTAATGAAATCAATGTGGCTGGCAGAGCGCAAGCGGCCCCGCGATCGCGTGATGCGACCCGTTGCCTGGCAAGGCGAATCGCCAAGGCAGTGGCGGGTTATGTTCTCAGTCTAGGAAAGCCGGGCCGGGCGGCGTTGACATAGGTCAAGGATGCTGGCCAGCGGGGCTGGCATAGCCGGCCCGCGCAGGGCGGGGCAGGGCTACCAGATCTGCTGGTCGTCGCGCAGCAGGCGCCGGTCGAGCCTGTCGCGCTGCTGCGGCGTGAGGATCGCCTCGATGCGTCGGTGTTCGGCCTGCGAGACGCCGACCATCTGCCGCCGGAGCTGGCGCAGCGTGCGCAAGGCGGCGTCGATGGCCGGCCGGTCGGGCGTCGGCGCCCGATAGAGACCGCGCAGCCTGGCATGCTCTTCCCTGACGACGCCCATCAGCGACCAGCGCCGCTGGCGCGCGCGGTCGCGAATATGGTCGATGGCGGCGCGCTGCGAGGTGCTCAGGCCGAGATCGCTGCCCCATTGGTAGGCGCCCGCTTGCTCGCCGTGCGGCGAGCCGGCCGCGGCGGCGCCGGACAACGCGCCATTGCCTGCCTGCGCCAAGGCCGGAGCGGCAATGACGAGCATGGCGACCAGCGTGCAGCGGGTGCGCCATGAGAGGGAGTGCTTGATCAGTAGTTTTGGATATCGAAACGTCCCGACGTCCATCGGCATCGAAGATGCGGCGCTGATGAGTGCGGGTCAGCGCGCGCGAACCGCACGCTGGACCTTTTGCGCCGCGAGCGCGACGCCGTAGCCGAACGCGACTGCCGCCATCAGCCACAAGCCGCCGAACAGCATGCCACCGCCGAATAGCCAATCAGGGTTGTACAAGGCGTGCATCGCATTCTCTCCAGAATAAAAAAACCGTCCGGCACGCTGGGCTGAGCCGCCGGACGGCTGCAAATCCCGGCAGGCATCCCCTCCCGACCGGGCGACGGAGACTGAACTTGCGCGGTGTTCCACGCAAGACCTCAGTGTCATGGATGCAAGTTTAAAGAGAGCCGCCAGATGGAGCTTGACGTAGGTCAAGAAAGCCGCTTGGCAGCGGCATGATTCAAGGCCCGCGCCCGCAGCGGCCAGCCGCGGGCGGGTCTGCGCAGGCTCGGCTCAGGAGAACGAAGGCGCGCGCGGTTTCTGCGTAAAGTCGAAACCATCGAGCAGGTTGTAGGCGTTGGCGTCGCGCTCCTGCATTGGCGCCAGGCCGAAGCGCGCTTCGATCAGGGCGAGCACCGACACCGTGTCGGACACGCGATGGTCGACAAAGCCACGCCGGGCCCACGGGCTGACCAGCAGCGCCGGGATGCGCGTGCCGCAGCCGTAGGCGTCGGGGCGCGGCGGCTTGACGTGATCCCAGAAGCCGCCGCCTTCGTCGTAAGTGATGACCACCGCCGTCTTGTTCCAGAGCGGGCTCTCGCCCAGCGCACCGAGCAGGCTCGAGACCCACTGCTCGCCCCAGCGCGGCGCCGAGTCGGCCGGGTGCTCGTCATGCGCGCCGGTGGCCTTGATGAACGACACATGGGGCAGGCGGCCGGCCTTGACGTCCTCGAAAAAATCGTTGCTGTCGCGCATATGGCCGCCTTTGACGTTGGCGAACCAGCTCGGGTAGTACTGGAACGGATTGTGATGCGGCACGTACATGTCGATATTGTCGACCACCGCCGATCCGTCGCCGGCGCCGAATGCGGTTTTCATCGCCCATGGCTTGACCGCATTCCAGTTTTCGTTGTACCAGGCCCAGGAGCGGCCCGCGGCGTTGAGCCGGTCGCCGATGTTCGGATAGGACTGCTCATCGGGCGGCGGCGCGATCCTGAGGCTGGCGAACGATGCCTCGGTCGGTCCATTGAGCGGCGGCAGGTCGTTGATCAGCACGCCTTGAGCGTCGTATGGCCTGTCGAACACCGGCGGCGTGAGGCTGCCCACCAGCTTGTGCGGCGCCGCTTGCCAGAGGGCCGAGCGCGCGGCCGCCAGGTAAAGCGCGTTGCCGGTCGAGCCGCCCGACATGGCCTGGAAGAAGTGATCGAACAGCACATACTCGTCGGCCAGCCGGTGATACAGCGGCAGGTCCTCGCGCGTGTAATAGCCCAGCACCGCACCCGACGGGGCCGACTCGGCCATCATCATTTGAACCGGATCGGTCAGTTTGGCGGCCGGGCCGTGCGGCTTTTTGGCCAGCGCCAGCGCGACGAAGCGATCCATCGCACCGTTGTCGATCTGCGCCTGCATGCGGAAGAAGTGATGCTGCGGGTCCCAGTGGACGTTGTGGCTCGCGGGAATGTAGGGAGCGAGATGAAACGGCTGGTTCTCGAGCAGGGCGCTCTGAAATGCCGGAATGTCATGGGGCACCGGCAGGTACGCGTAAGGCACGCCGGCCGGGTTTTTTTGCAGACCGGTAAAGCGCCTATCGATCTTGCCGTCCTTGTCCAGCAGGTTGTTGACAAACGCGCCCGACGGCGACTGGTAGGCGCCGAAATAGTGATCGAAGCTGCGGTTTTCCTGATAGATCACCACGATGTGCTCGATCTTCTCGCGCAGACCCTTGAGGTCGGCCGGCGCGGGCGCCGCCTGTGCCAGAGTGGCGAGATTGGTGCCGGCGAATGCGGCGCCGCCGGCGGCCGCCATCCCTTTGAGAAAGTCCCTGCGGCTGGGCCGAATGATCGTCATGTGCTGTTCCTGCGCGTCGGTGGATGGAGCGGCGGGCCTCGGCCGGTGGCGTCGAGGGCGTTAGCATCGCAAAGTAGCATCGCCATATGACGGATTTTTGATGGCTGGAAAAGTTTAACCGAGTGGTGGCGACGTTGCGGGCCGCGCACAAGGCGTTGCCAAACCCTGGCTTTGAGTGTATATACACGTACATGAGTGCATCTTCGGAAAATCAGGTTTCCCCGTTTGCGGCTTGTGTCGAGTGCAAGTGTTCGGCGCTGCGCCGTGCCAGCCGCGCAGTCACGCAGCACTATGAAGCTGCGTTTCGCGGCACTGGCTTGCGCGCGACCCAATTCACCGTGCTGGCCGCGCTGGCGCAAACCGGGCCGCTGCCGCTGAGCGCGTTGGCGGCGATGCTCGGGCTCGAGCGTACCTCGCTGACGCGCAACCTCCGGCCGCTCGAGAAGAAGGGGCTCGTCGCCTCCGCGGCAAATGAAGATCACCGCGTGCGCCTGATCGAAATCACTCCGGCCGGCGAGCGCACCGCGCTGGCCGCGCTGAGCGCGTGGCAGCTCGCTCAGGCAACCGTTGACGGTGTGGTGGAGGCGACCCTCGGGCAGGGGGTGCTCGACAAGATGTTGCATGGTGGCGGGCACGGCGATAAGGGCGGTAAGGCCGGAAAGCGAGGGGCGGCATAGTCTGGGCGTGTGAGTGTCTGTCGCCCTTTTTTTTGATCAAACAGGTGTATATACACGGAGATGTTCCATGGAAATCGATCTACTGGCAGCGGTCGCGTTGACCGCGAGCGCGTCGATCACGGTGGCGACGCTGGCCATTGGCTTCGGCGCAGATGTCCTGGCTCGAGCGCGCATTGCCGTTGTGCTCGCGGCGTGGTTCGCATTGATCGTGGCGCTGGCAGCTACCCGTGCATTGCATTACCCGGACGGCGTCGGCGCGCCCGGACTGGGATTGGTCGTGCTGTTGCCGCCGGTTGCGATCGTCGCATATGCCCTGCGCTCGCCGGCACTGCGCCGGGCGTTGATGGCCGTCCCGTTGGCCGCGCTGGTGGGGGTCAACGGCGTGCGCGTGCTGGGTGTCCTGTTCCTGGTAATGCATGCGCAGGGGCGTCTGCCGGCGCCGTTCGCATTCCTGGCGGGCGTGGGTGACGTGCTTGCCGGGCTGGGCGCAGCATCACTGGCGTGGCGGCTTTATCGCCAAAAGCCGGTGGCACGGGGCCAGTTGTGGGTCTGGAACGGTTTTGGCCTGGCTGACTTGGTCAATGCCATCGCGCTTGGCGCCCTGTCGGCACCTGGCCCGCAGCAACTGCTTTTCGGCGCCTCGAACACCAACGTGATGACCACGCTGCCCTGGCTGCTCATTCCCGCGTTTCTGGTGCCGCTACTCGCATGCACGCATCTCGCGGTGTTCTACCGGCTTGCCAAAAGCCGGGTGAGCGAGGTGCGCGGCACCGGGTGGGGGCGCAACCCCAAGGGCGCGGATTAGCCATTGGCCACACGCCGGGCCTCTGGCCGGGACGCGCGCGCGATATCGTTCGGTGCGGCGGACGCGGTGCGCGTTGCCTCGCCGACCTGGAACGTGGCCATCGCCGTTTGCAGGTGGCGCGCCTGCTCGGAGAGCGATTGCGCGGCTGCTGCAGCCTGCTCGACCAGTGCCGCGTTTTGCTGGGTCATGCCGTCCATTTGCGTGACCGAGGTGTTCACCTGTTCGGCGCCGGCGCTTTGCTCGGCCGCCGCGGCGGCGATCTCCTGCACGATGCCGGTCACGCGCGCGAGCGCACCGCGTGCCTCGTCGATGGTCGCGCCGGTCTTTTCCACCAGCTCGGCGCCGGTGCCGACCTTGTCGACCGCGTTGTGGATCAACGCGCGGATTTCCTTGGCCGCGCTGGCGCTGCGCTGGGCCAGCGTGCGCACTTCGCCGGCCACCACCGCGAAGCCGCGGCCCTGCTCGCCGGCGCGAGCGGCTTCCACGGCGGCATTGAGCGCGAGGATGTTGGTCTGGAACGCAATGCCCTCGATCGC
>JAGXBI010000479.1 GCA_018971155.1 Burkholderiales bacterium | reverse complement strand
GAAGCGCTCGGCCATCGCGAGTTCGTGCTCACGCGGCTGTTCGAAAGCGCCTGACGCAACGGGCGCGCCGCGCCCTGCACCGGCCGGGCCGCTTTGCCGGCCCGGCCGCCCTCCTTCCCTGCGGGTCGAGGAACCATGCCGAAAATCGTCATTTCCGAATTCATGGACGACGCCGCCGTCGCGTGGCTGAGCGAGCGCTTTACCGTGCATTACGACCCCGCGCTGGTGGACCAGCCGGCCGCGCTGGCCATGTTGCTGGGCGAAGCCGACGCGCTGATCGTGCGCAATCGCACGCAAGTCACCGACGCCCTGCTCGCCGGCGCGCCCTATCTGCGCGTGGTGGGACGACTCGGCGTGGGGCTCGACAACCTCGATTTGCCCGCCTGCGCCGCGCGGCGCGTCGAGGTGGCGCCCGCGACCGGCGCGAACGCGCGTGCAGTAGCCGAGTACGTGATCGCCGGCGCACTGCTCTTATTGCGCGGGGCCTACCGCGCCACCGAACAGGTCGCACAAGGTGCCTGGCCGCGCACGGCGCTGTCCAGCGGACGGGAGATCGCGGGCAAGACGCTGGGCATCATCGGCTTTGGCGGTATCGGACAACTCAGCGCGCGTCTGGCGCGCGCGCTTGGCATGAGCGTGCTCGCTTACGACGCCATGCTGCCGCCGGATGCCGCCTGCTGGCAGGAAAACGGGACCACGCGCGCCACGCTCGACGATATTCTGGCGCAAGCCGACGTGGTGACGCTGCATGTGCCGCTGACCCCGCAGACCCGGCATCTGATCGATGCGGCCCGGCTCGATGCCATGAAGCCCGGCGCGATTCTCATCAATACCGCCCGCGGCGGCGTGGTCGATGAAACCGCGCTGGCTGCGGCCCTGCGCAGCGGCCGCCTGGGCGGCGCGGCGCTCGACGTGTTCGAGGACGAACCGCTGGCCGCGCACAGCGCGCTGGCCGGCGCGCCCAACCTGCTGCTGACGCCGCATATCGCCGGTCTCTCCCACGAGGCCAATCAGCGCGTGAGCACGATGGTGGCGCAACGCGTGGCCGCCGTGCTCGATGCCCCCAAGCCTTCGAAAGCAACGTAGCCTTCAAGACACCATGGCCCATTTCACCGTCACCGAACTTACCGAGCTGGCCGAGCGCGTGCTGCGCCGTGCCGGCGCCAGCGATGCCGCGGCCGACACGACCGCGCGCGCACTCGTCTACGCGGAACTGTGCGGCTTGCCCTCGCACGGCCTGGCGCGCCTGCCGATGTATCTGGAGCACGCGCGCCACCAGCGCGTCGACCTGCGGGCCGAGCCCCGGCTGGCCGCCGGTCGCGACGCCGCACTGCTGGTCGACGCCGCCGACGGCCTGGCCTACCCGGCCTGCCAGTTGGCGATCGACATTGCCATCGAGCGGGCGCGCCGGCATGGCACCG
>JAGXBI010000004.1 GCA_018971155.1 Burkholderiales bacterium | reverse complement strand
GCTTCAGCTGACGCCACTGTCTGCCGTGCGCGTCGTGATCTTGGGTCAAGACCCTTATCACGGGCCTGGCCAAGCGCAGGGCTTGTCTTTTTCCGTGGCAGACGGTGTGAAGTTCCCGCCGTCTTTGCGCAACATCTTCAAAGAATTGCAGCGCGATTTGCAACAACCCGTGCCCATGAGCGGCTCTTTGGAGGCATGGGCCCGGCGCGGGGTGTTGTTACTCAACACCAGTTTCACGGTGGAAGATGGCCTGCCCGCAAGCCACGCCAAACACGGTTGGGAGAGTTTGAGCGACGCGATTTTGCGAGAGGTGGCGCTAAAAGCGCCCGCTTGCGTTTACATGCTGTGGGGTGGGCACGCCCAAGCAAAAACGGAATTGATTGAGGTATCGACCACCCAGATGGCGCCAGATTTTTTGGGTTTGCGCGAAACAACGGCTATGGCTAAGGGCTTTGGTGGTTCTAGGGCTGTGGTCGAAACCCAAGCCCAAGTTTCAGCAGCTAGACAAGCCTTGATTCTTAAGGCCAACCACCCATCTCCTCTCTCCGCCCTGCGCCCGCCAGCCCCCTTTATCGGCTGCGGTCACTTCTCCAAGGCGCGGGACTGGTTGGCCGAGCGTGGTTTCGCCCTTGACTGGTCTTTATGAAGACTTTACGTTGACATTTTGATAATTGCGCAAATGTGCGCTATACTTTGAGGTTCGCCGGAGGGGTGCCCGAGTGGCTAAAGGGGGCAGACTGTAAATCTGTTGGCTTACGCCTACGTTGGTTCGAATCCAACCTCCTCCACCAAAATGCAGTTGTTGCGACGCGGAAAGGGAGCTAAGCGGGTGTAGCTCAATGGTAGAGCAGAAGCCTTCCAAGCTTATGACGAGGGTTCGATTCCCTTCACCCGCTCCAAGCATTTGCGCAGACTGATTTTCGCCCATGTGGCTCAGTGGTAGAGCACTCCCTTGGTAAGGGAGAGGTCGGCAGTTCGATCCTGCCCATGGGCACCAAAAGCATTGCCGCCAATAGGCGTGCGCGAGTACGACGAAATCTAACCTGTTAGGAGTCGAAAATGGCAAAGGAAAAATTTTCGCGGACGAAGCCGCACGTGAACGTAGGGACGATTGGGCACGTTGACCATGGCAAGACGACGCTGACGGCGGCGATTGCGACGGTTCTGTCGTCGAAGTTTGGCGGCGAGGCGAAGAAGTACGACGAGATCGATGCGGCGCCGGAAGAGAAGGCGCGTGGTATCACGATCAACACGGCGCACGTGGAATACGAGACGGCCAACCGTCACTACGCACACGTTGACTGCCCTGGTCACGCCGACTACGTGAAGAACATGATCACGGGTGCGGCGCAGATGGACGGCGCGATCCTGGTGTGCTCGGCCGCAGACGGTCCGATGCCGCAAACGCGTGAGCACATCCTGTTGGCACGCCAAGTGGGCGTGCCGTACATCATCGTGTTCCTGAACAAGTGCGACATGGTTGACGATGCGGAGTTGCTCGAGCTGGTGGAAATGGAAGTGCGCGAGCTGCTGAGCAAGTACGAATTTCCGGGCGACGACATTCCGATCATCAAGGGTTCGGCGAAGCTGGCGCTCGAGGGCGACAAGGGCGAGTTGGGCGAGCAGGCGATCATGAAGCTGGCCGAGGCGCTGGACACGTACATTCCGACGCCTGAGCGTGCGGTCGATGGCGCGTTCCTGATGCCGATCGAAGACGTGTTCTCGATTTCGGGCCGCGGCACGGTGGTGACTGGCCGTATCGAGCGCGGGGTGGTCAAGGTTGGCGAGGAAATCGAAATCGTCGGTATCAAGCCGACGGTGAAGACGACCTGCACGGGCGTGGAAATGTTCCGCAAGCTGCTGGACCAAGGTCAGGCTGGCGACAATGTGGGTATTCTGCTGCGCGGCACCAAGCGCGAGGACGTGGAGCGTGGCCAGGTGTTGGCCAAGCCGGGTTCGATCACGCCGCACACGCATTTTGCGGCGGAAGTGTACGTGCTGAGCAAGGAAGAGGGTGGTCGTCATACGCCGTTCTTCAACAACTACCGTCCGCAGTTCTACTTCCGTACGACGGATGTGACGGGCTCGATCGAATTGCCGAAAGACAAGGAAATGGTGATGCCGGGCGACAACGTGGCCATTACGGTCAAGTTGATTGCGCCGATCGCGATGGAAGAGGGCCTGCGCTTCGCCATCCGTGAGGGTGGCCGCACCGTCGGCGCCGGCGTCGTCGCTAAAGTGATCGAGTAAAAGAGGAATGCGAGCCGGGCGCGACGGTCGCGCTCGGTCAGTCTGCCGTTCTTTGTTAAAACCCGGCGAACCCTCCATTCACCATGGGTCGCCTCGCTCTTTAGAGGAAAATCATGCAGAACCAAAAAATTCGCATTCGCCTGAAAGCGTTCGACTATCGCCTTATCGACCAATCCGCGGCGGAAATCGTCGATACCGCAAAGCGGACTGGCGCCATTGTGCGTGGTCCCGTGCCGCTGCCGACTCGCATTCAGCGTTTCGACATTCTGCGTTCTCCGCACGTCAACAAAACGTCCCGCGACCAGCTGGAAATTCGTACTCACCAGCGTCTGATGGACATCGTTGACCCGACCGACAAGACGGTCGACGCGTTGATGAAACTCGATTTGCCTGCCGGCGTTGATGTCGAAATCAAGCTGCAATAAACGAAATCGTGCGGCTTGTCAAATGCTGAGAATGCTTTTATAATACTCAGCTTTTCGTGTGTATCAAAGAGTTGGGGCGCGTCTGCGGCCCGATCTTTTGTCATTTAGCCCCGGCCAATCGCAGTCGGGAATGGAGAAAATCATGAGCCTTGGACTTGTCGGTCGCAAGGTTGGTATGACCCGTATTTTTACGGATGACGGCGATTCGATTCCCGTCACCGTTTTGGACGTGTCGGACAACCGCGTAACGCAAATCAAGACAAACGAAACGGATGGCTACAGCGCCGTCCAGGTGGCTTTCGGCAAGCGCCGTGCTTCGCGCGTTGCCAAGTCGATCGCCGGGCATCTGGCGAAAGCCGGTGTCGAAGCCGGCGAGATCCTCAAGGAATTTCGCCTCGATGCCGCCAAGGCCGCTGAGCTGCAGCCGGGCTCGATCGTCGGCGTCGAGTTGTTCGAAGTCGGGCAAAAAGTCGACGTGCAGGGCGTGACGATCGGTAAGGGGTATGCCGGTACCATCAAGCGCTACAACTTTGCTTCGGGGCGCGCCAGTCACGGTAACTCCCGTTCGCACAACGTGCCGGGTTCCATTGGTATGGCGCAGGATCCGGGCCGTGTTTTTCCCGGCAAGCGTATGACCGGCCATCTCGGTGACGTGACCCGCACCGCGCAAAATCTCGAAATCGCACGCATCGATGCCGATCGCAAGCTGTTGCTCGTCAAGGGCGCCGTTCCCGGCGCCAAGGATGGCAAGGTGTTTGTGACCCCGGCAGTGAAGGCGCGCGCCAAGACTGAGAAGGGAGCATAACGATGGAACTGAAGCTCCTCAATGAGCAGGGCAAAGAAGGCGCGGGTTTTGCTGCGTCGGACGTCGTTTTCGGGCGTGACTACAATGAAGCGCTGATCCATCAGGTCGTTATCGCCTATCAGGCCAACGCCCGCAGCGGAAACCGCGCCCAGAAGGATCGCGAACAAGTCAAGCACACAACCCATAAGCCGTGGCGTCAAAAGGGAACGGGCCGTGCCCGTGCCGGTATGACTTCCAGCCCGCTGTGGCGCGGGGGTGGTCGAATTTTCCCAAATTCGCCCGAAGAGAATTTCAGCCACAAGGTCAACAAGAAGATGTATCGCGCAGGCGTGTGCTCGATTCTGTCGCAGTTGGCGCGCGAAGGCCGTCTGAGTGTCGTGGACGACCTCAAGATCGAGGCGCCGAAAACTAAGTTGCTGGCGCAGAAATTCAAGACCATGGGGTTGGATTCGGTGTTGTTGATCACCGATAGCGTCGATGAGAATTTGTATCTCGCCTCGCGCAATCTCCCCAACGTCGCGGTTCTGGAACCGCGTCATGCCGATCCACTATCTCTGATTCACTACAAGAAAGTGTTGGTGACCAAGGGTGCGATCGCCAAAATCGAGGAGATGCTGTCATGACCGACGTTCGCAAAAACGATCATCGTTTGATGCAGGTCCTGCTCGCGCCGGTAATCTCCGAAAAGGCGACCCTGGTGGCGGACAAGAACGAGCAAGTGGTTTTTCAGGTTGCGCGCGACGCCAACAAACAGGAAGTCAAGGCTGCAGTTGAGTTGCTGTTCAAGGTTGAAGTCGAATCCGTGCAGATTCTGAACCGCAAGGGCAAACAGAAGCGCTTTGGCCGTTTCATGGGGCGTCGCGACAATGCAAAGAAAGCATATGTCAGCCTGAAGCCGGGGCAGGAAATCAATTTTGAAGCGGAGGCCAAGTAATATGGCACTCGTCAAAACCAAACCCACCTCACCGGGCCGTCGTGCGCTGGTCAAGGTGGTCAATAAAGATCTCCACAAGGGTAAGCCCTTTGCGGGTTTGCTCGACAAAAAGAGCAAAACTGCTGGCCGCAATAACAATGGTCACATCACCACGCGCCATATGGGCGGCGGTCATAAGCAGCATTATCGCGTGATCGATTTCCGTCGCAACAAGGACGGAGTGCCGGCAAAGGTGGAGCGCGTCGAATACGATCCCAATCGTAGCGCCAATATTGCTCTGCTTTGCTATGCCGACGGCGAACGTCGCTACATCATTGCGCCACGTGGATTGGCTGTCGGCCAGCAACTGATGAGCGGCTCGCAGGCGCCCATTAAAGCGGGCAATACGCTGCCGATCCGGAATATTCCGGTGGGTACCACGATCCACTGCATCGAGATGCTGCCTGGCAAGGGCGCGCAAATTGCGCGCGCTGCAGGTGTTTCCGCGATGCTTCTGGCGCGTGAGGGAACCTACGCTCAAGTTCGGCTTCGTTCTGGCGAAATTCGCCGTGTTCATATTGAGTGCCGTGCCACCATCGGTGAAGTGGGCAACGAGGAACACAGTCTGCGTCAGATCGGCAAGGCGGGCGCCAATCGTTGGCGCGGCATCCGCCCGACAGTCCGCGGTGTTGCCATGAACCCGATCGATCACCCGCACGGTGGTGGTGAGGGTCGTACGGCGGCGGGTCGCCATCCAGTGAGCCCGTGGGGTACGCAGACCAAGGGTTATCGTACTCGCAGCAACAAGCGCACCACGACGATGATCGTGCAGCGCCGTAACAAGCGTTAAGGGGTAAGCTATGGCACGTTCAATTAAGAAGGGCCCGTTCTGCGACGCGCATTTGCTGAAAAAAGTCGAAGCGGCGCAAGCGACGCGCGACAAGAAGCCGATCAAGACGTGGTCGCGTCGTTCCACCGTTCTGCCTGAATTCATCGGGCATACCATTGCCGTTCACAACGGCCGCCAGCACGTTCCGGTTTACATCTCGGAAAATATGGTTGGTCACAAGCTGGGTGAGTTTGCGCTCACCCGTACCTTCAAAGGCCATGCGGCCGATAAGAAGGCGAAGAAATAAGGGGCGATCATGGAAGTGAAAGCAATACATCGTGGCGCTCGTATTTCGGCGCAAAAGACGCGTCTGGTTGCAGATCAGATCCGTGGTCTGCCCCTGGAGCGCGCGTTGAATATCCTGTCGTTTTCGCCGAAGAAGGCTGCAGGCATTGTTAAGAAGGTGGTCGAGTCGGCCATCGCGAATGCCGAGCATAACGAAGGTGCCGACATTGACGAGTTGCGCGTCAAGGGCATTCACGTCGACAAAGCGACTTCACTCAAGCGATTCACTGCGCGCGCCAAAGGCCGCGGAAATCGCATCGAGAAACAAACCTGTCACATTACTGTGACGCTGGGCAATTAAGGGGTCACGATGGGACAGAAAATTCATCCGACTGGCTTCCGTCTGGCAGTCAGCCGTAATTGGGCCTCTCGGTGGTACGCGAACAATACGCAATTCGCGAAAATGCTGAAAGAGGATATTGGCGTTCGCGAGTTTCTGAAGAAGAAGCTGAAAAACGCGTCTGTCGGGAGAGTGCTCATCGAGCGCCCTGCCCGTAACGCGCGTATCACGATTTTCAGTTCGCGTCCTGGCGTGGTCATCGGCAAGAAGGGCGAGGATATCGAAATCCTCAAAACCGAATTGCAGAAGCGCATGGGCGTGCCGGTGCACGTCAACATCGAGGAAATTCGTAAGCCCGAAATCGATGCCCAGTTGATCGCGGATTCGATCGCGCAGCAGCTGGAGCGACGCATCATGTTCCGCCGTGCGATGAAGCGAGCCATGCAAAACGCTATGCGGCTTGGGGCGCAAGGCATCAAGATCATGAGTTCCGGTCGTTTGAACGGCATTGAAATCGCGCGAACCGAATGGTATCGCGAGGGGCGAGTACCGCTCCACACGTTGCGGGCTGACATCGATTACGCGACATCGGAGGCGCAAACCACCTACGGCGCTATCGGGATCAAGGTTTGGGTTTACAAGGGCGATACTCTCGGCCGCAACGATGCGCCGGTGGTGGAAGAACCCGCGGAAGACAAACGCCCTCGTCGTAATGCGCGTCCTGGGGATCGTCGAGGCCGTGGTGCCCCTGATGATCGTGCGGGCGTCAAGCGCGTACGCAAGGCAGGCGGCAAGCCGGCCGACAGCGACGCCAAGGCTGGAGAATAAAGATGCTGCAACCGAAACGCAGAAAATATCGTAAAGAACAGAAAGGCCGTAACACTGGTGTGGCCACGCGTGGCAATGCCGTGTCGTTTGGTGAATATGGCTTGAAGGCGGTAGGGCGCGGGCGATTGACTGCGCGCCAAATCGAGTCTGCTCGTCGTGCCATGACTCGTCACATCAAGCGCGGTGGTCGTATCTGGATCAGGATTTTCCCGGACAAGCCGATTTCCCAAAAACCCGCCGAAGTTCGTATGGGTAACGGTAAGGGCAATCCGGAATACTATGTGGCTGAAATTCAGCCGGGTAAAATGCTGTACGAAATGGATGGTGTCAATGAAGAGTTGGCGCGCGAGGCTTTTCGCCTTGCGGCAGCTAAACTGCCTATCGCCACCGTTTTCGTCGCTCGCCAGATCGGCGCCTGAGTGAGGGATTTGAAATGAAAGCATCCGAACTACGTGATAAGGATTCCGCGGCTCTGAACAAGGAGCTGTCGGATCTGCTGAAAGCGCAATTCGGTCTGCGCATGCAACTGGCCACGCAACAGTTGAGCAACACCAGCCAATTGCAAAATGTGCGTCGGGATATCGCGCGTGTGCGTACCGTGTTGAATGAGAAGGCGAGCCAAAAATGAACGATACCGCAAAGACCGCGCTGAAGCGCACCTTGGTTGGCAAGGTGGTGAGCAGCAAAATGGACAAGACGGTGACCGTGTTGGTGGAGCGCCAGGTGAAGCATCCCTTGTACGGGAAGTACGTCGTGCGCTCGAAGAAGTATCACGCCCACGACGAGACAAATCAGTACAAGGAAGGCGACACGGTGGAAATCGAGGAAACTCGCCCTATTTCCAGGACGAAAGCGTGGACTGTTTCGCGCCTGCTTGAAAGTGCCCGTATCATTTAATGCGCCCTTTTAACGCTTGCAAGTCCGCGATCTTCGATGTATAATCACGGACTTTCCACTTTCTGAGTAAATTCTCTTTTGCTCATTCTGTGGGGGTTGCTTGGTTTTTTGGCCCGGCAGCCCAGTGAAAGTGGTTCCTCTTGATCGATTCAACCCAAGCGACGCTGAGTAAGCGTTGACGGGGCCAAGACTGACCGGTGCGATGCACTGGATTAAGTTGGGAAGATAACACCATGATTCAGACTGAAACCCGGCTCGATGTAGCCGACAATACCGGTGCTCGTGAAGTGATGTGTATCAAGGTATTGGGCGGCTCGAAGCGTCGCTACGCTGGTATTGGCGATGTCATTAAGGTCACCGTCAAGGATGCGGCCCCGCGTGGTCGCGTCAAAAAGGGCGAAATTTATAACGCGGTCGTTGTGCGTACCGCGAAAGGCGTTCGTCGCCAGGACGGCTCGCTCGTCAAATTCGATGGCAACGCCGCCGTTTTGTTGAACAACAAGCTTGAGCCGATTGGCACTCGCATCTTCGGGCCGGTGACGCGTGAGTTGCGTACCGAGCGCTTTATGAAGATCGTGTCGTTGGCGCCTGAGGTTCTGTAAGGGGTCGCCATGAATAAGATTCGTAAAGGTGACGTGGTCATCGTTTTGACCGGCAAAGACAAGAGCAAGCGCGGCACCGTTCTGAGTGTTGACGGCGACCGCCTGGTCGTTGAAGGCATCAATCTGGTCAAAAAGCACGTCAAACCGAACCCGATGAAGGGTACGACGGGTGGCGTTGTGGACAAGGCGATGCCGCTCCATATTTCGAATGTTGCGTTGGTGGATGCTAACGGCAAGCCTTCGCGCGTTGGGATCAAGGTCGAGGGTGGCGAGAAGGTGCGCTTCCTCAAGACGACCGGCGCGGTCGTCGGTGCCTAGGCGCAAGGAGTATAACGAATGACTCGTTTGCAAGAGATCTACAAAGACAAGATCGTCGCTGAACTGGTGAAGCAGTTTGGCTACAAGTCGATCATGGAAGTGCCGCGCATCACCAAGATCACCCTCAACATGGGCTTGGGCGAGGCGGTCGCCGACAAGAAGGTCATCGAGAACGCCACCGGTGACCTGACCAAAATCGCTGGTCAGAAACCAGTTGTGACGAAGGCTCGCAAGGCAATTGCAGGGTTCAAGATTCGTCAGGGCTATCCGATCGGCTGCATGGTGACTTTGCGCGGTCAGCGCATGTACGAGTTCCTGGATCGTTTCATCACGGTCTCGCTGCCGCGGGTGCGAGATTTCCGGGGTATCTCGGGTCGTGCGTTTGACGGTCGCGGCAACTACAACATCGGGGTAAAAGAACAGATTATTTTCCCCGAGATCGAGTACGACAAAATTGATGCTCTGCGTGGTCTGAATATCAGCATTACCACGACAGCAAAAACCGACGAAGAGGCCAAGGCGCTTCTGTCGGCATTTAAATTTCCGTTCAGAAACTGAGGTTATCGTGGCTAAACTGGCACTGATCGAACGCGAGAAGAAGCGCGCCCGTTTGGCGCAGAAATATTCTGCCAAGCGCGCCGCCCTCAAGGCAATCATCGAAGATACCAGCAAGTCGGAAGAAGAGCGTTACGCAGCGCGTCTGGAAATCCAGCAGTTGCCGCGCAACGCCAAT
Source organism: Burkholderiales bacterium (assembly GCA_018971155.1). Taxonomy (GTDB): domain Bacteria; phylum Pseudomonadota; class Gammaproteobacteria; order Burkholderiales; family Burkholderiaceae; genus Pandoraea. Next base: position 25,228 of record JAGXBI010000004.1, on the reverse strand, counting down.
CCTACTCGGCAACGCAATCGTTGCGATTTGACTGGCCGTCCGCGCGGAACTTTCCGTAAGTTCGGTCTGGCGCGTAACAAGATCCGTGAAATTGCCTTCAGAGGCGAAATTCCGGGTGTCACCAAAGCAAGCTGGTAATAGGAGAAGCAATATGAGTATGAGTGATCCTATCGCCGACATGCTGACCCGCATTCGCAATGCCCAAGCGGTTGAAAAAGTGTCGGTGGCTATGCCTTCCTCGAAATTGAAGGTGTCGATCGCAAAGGTGTTGAAGGACGAAGGCTATATCGACGACTACGCGGTCAAGGAAGACGGCGCGAAATTGGAGCTTAACATTTCGCTCAAGTATTACGCCGGCCGTCCCGTTATCGAACGTCTGGAAAGAGTTTCCCGGCCCGGGTTGCGCGTATATAAGAATCGCAATGACATTCCCCAGGTCATGAATGGACTGGGTGTTGCAATTGTGTCGACCCCGAAAGGTGTGATGACCGATCGCAAAGCGCGCGCCACTGGCGTGGGCGGCGAAGTCATCTGCTACGTCGCGTAATTGCCCGTTAGGAGAGTGAAGCATGTCTCGTGTAGGTAAAAGTCCTATCGTTCTCCCAAAGGGCGCGGAAGTCACCCTCGGAGAGGGCGAGTTGACGGTCAAGGGCCCGTTGGGCACGTTGGTCCAGGCCATTCACGGCTTGGTCCGCGTCAAGAACGAAAACGGTTCGCTGATGTTCGAGCCCGCAGACGATGGTCGCGAAGCCAACGCCCTTTCTGGGACCATGCGTGCGCTGGTCGCCAATATGGTGAAGGGCGTGACGCAAGGTTTCGAGAAGAAGCTTAACCTGGTTGGCGTGGGTTATCGCGCTCAGGCTCAGGGCAATGCGCTGAAATTGCAACTGGGGTTTTCTCACGACGTGATCCATGCGATGCCCGAAGGCATCAAGGCTGAGACTCCGTCACAAACCGAGATCATCATCAAAGGCGTTGATAAGCAGCGCGTTGGTCAGGTTGCTGCGGAAGTGCGCGGCTACCGGCCTCCCGAACCCTATAAGGGCAAGGGTGTGCGCTACGCCGATGAGGTGGTGATCCTCAAGGAAACCAAGAAGAAGTGAAGGGTGCAACCATGGACAAGAAACAAGCTCGTTCGCGCCGTGCTCGCCAGACTCGTATCAAGTTGGCAGAGCTCAAGGTGCATCGTCTCTCAGTGCATCGCACCAACCTGCACATTTACGCACAGGTGTTTTCGCCTTGCGGCACGAAAGTGCTGGCGAGCGCCTCGACTGTCGAGTTGGATGTACGCAAAGAGCTGGCAGGGAAAGAGGGCAAGGGTGGCAACGTCGCCGCAGCCGAACTGATCGGACGCCGTATCGCCGAAAAGGCGAAGGCCGCTGGCGTGGAAAGCGTTGCTTTCGATCGCGCCGGTTTTCGCTATCACGGCCGTGTGAAGGCGCTTGCTGATGCCGCGCGCGATGCCGGCCTCAAGTTTTAAGTAAGGATTCGTCATGGCAAAGATGCAAGCGAAAGTTCAGGCTGACGAACGTGATGACGGCCTTCGCGAGAAAATGATCTCGGTCAATCGCGTGACCAAGGTGGTGAAAGGTGGCCGGATTCTCGGGTTCGCCGCGCTGACCGTGGTTGGCGATGGCGACGGACGTATCGGCATGGGCAAGGGTAAGGCGAAGGAAGTCCCCGTTGCCGTGCAAAAAGCGATGGAACAGGCTCGCCGTAACATGTTCAAAGTGCCCCTGAAGAACGGTACTCTGCAGCATGAAATCAGCGGTCGTCACGGTGCGTCGAAGGTATTGTTGGCACCGGCCAAGGATGGTACCGGCGTCATCGCCGGTGGTCCGATGCGGGCTGTTTTCGACGTCATGGGCGTGACGAACGTGGTGGCCAAGAGCTTCGGCTCGACCAACCCCTACAACTTGGTTCGAGCGACGCTTGATGGTTTGAGCAAGCAGTCAACGCCATCTGACATTGCCGCCAAGCGCGGTAAGTCGGTTGAAGAGATTTTGGGCTAAACCGGGTGGGCACCATGTCGCAAAATACCATCAAAGTACAATTGATCCGGAGCCTTATCGGTACTCGCGAGTCGCATCGCGCTACGGTTCGTGGCCTGGGTCTGCGCCGCCTCAATTCAGTCAGTGAGTTGCAAGATACACCTGCTGTGCGAGTCATGATCAACAAGGTGTCGTACCTGGTGAAGGTCGTTGGCTGACTCACGAGGGAGCGAGGGTAATATGGAATTGAATTCGTTGAAGCCTGCTGCAGGTGCCAAACACGCGAAACGGCGAGTTGGCCGTGGCATTGGGTCTGGTCTGGGCAAAACCGCAGGCAGTGGGCACAAAGGCCAGAAATCGCGCGCAGGCGGCTTCCATAAGGTTGGATTCGAGGGGGGGCAAATGCCTCTGCAACGGCGTTTGCCCAAGCGCGGGTTCACGTCGTTGACGCGCGCGTTTGTCGGTGAGGTGCGCCTTTCCGACATCGAGAAGTTGCCGGTTGACGAGATCGATTTGTTGGTCCTCAAGCAGGCGGGGGTTGTCGGCGAGCTCTGTCAAAGCGCGAAGGTGGTTGCCTCTGGCGAATTGACGCGCAAAATCTCGCTCAAGGGTTTGGGGGCGACGAAAGGTGCGCGAGCAGCGATTGAAGCGGCTGGCGGATCGATTGCGGCTTAACTGTATAGGTTTATACGGAGCCATCCTTGGCCAAGACTTCTAACCAAGCGAAAGGTAGCACTCAAGGTCCGAAATATACCGATTTGCGTCGGCGGCTGGTTTTCCTGCTGCTGGCGCTGACGGTCTATCGTATTGGGGCGCACATTCCTGTGCCCGGTATCGACCCGGACCAACTGGCGCAGCTTTTTCAGCGGCAGCAGGGCGGCATCCTGGGCATGTTCAACATGTTCTCGGGCGGGGCCTTGTCCCGTTTCACGATTTTCGCGTTGGGGATCATGCCGTATATTTCGGCGTCGATCATCATGCAGTTGTTGGCGATGGTGTCTCCGCAGCTAGAAGCGCTGCGTAAGGAAGGACAGGCAGGGCAGCGCAAGATCACGCAGTACACCCGTTACTTCACGGTAGGCCTTGCCCTGTTCCAGGCGCTTGCGATAGCCGTCACGCTCGAGAGCCAGCCCGGGTTGGTAGTGGATCCCGGCTTGATGTTCCGGCTGACGACGGTCATTACCCTGGTTACCGGGACGATGTTTCTGATGTGGTTGGGTGAACAGATTACCGAGCGTGGCTTGGGCAACGGCATATCGTTGATTATTTTCGCCGGTATCGCCGCAGGACTACCGAATGCCATTGGCGGTTTGTTCGAGCTGGTTCGTACCGGCTCCATCGGCATCTTTTCGGCCATCGTCATCTGCGTGCTTGTGGTTGCCGTAACGTACTTCGTTGTATTTGTCGAAAGAGGCCAGCGCAAAATTCTGGTCAACTATGCCAAGCGGCAAGTCGGAAACAAGTTGTACGGCGGTCAGGCATCGCATTTGCCGCTTAAGTTGAACATGGCTGGGGTGATTCCGCCTATCTTCGCGTCGTCGATCATCTTGTTCCCGGCGACGATTGCCAACTGGTTTAGCGCAAGCGGTAGCATGCGTTGGTTGAAAGATGTCGCCAGCAAATTGTCGCCCGGGCAGCCGATTTACGTGATGCTCTATGCCTTGGCCATTGTGTTTTTCTGCTTTTTCTACACCGCGCTGGTCTTTAACAGCAAGGAAACGGCAGATAACCTGAAGAAGAGCGGCGCATTTGTTCCCGGCATACGTCCCGGCGATCAAACGGCAAGATACATCGATAAGATTTTGACCCGTCTTACGCTCGCTGGTGCTTTATACGTTGTCCTGGTTTGTTTGCTACCCGAATTTCTCGTGCTGCGCTGGAACGTGCCGTTTTATTTTGGTGGTACTTCGTTGTTGATTATCGTTGTCGTGACAATGGATTTCATGGCACAAGTGCAGTCTTACGTGATGTCGCAACAATATGAATCTCTGCTCCGGAAGGCGAACTTCAAGGGCGGTGGCAATATGACGCTCCGGTAAGCATAAGCATGGCGAAAGACGACGTAATACAGATGCAGGGCGAGGTTGTGGAGAACCTGCCCAACGCCACGTTCCGGGTCAAACTGGAAAATGGCCACGTGGTACTCGGGCATATTTCCGGCAAGATGCGCATGCACTACATTCGCATTTTACCGGGTGATAAAGTCACGGTGGAATTGACGCCCTACGATCTTTCGCGGGCGCGGATCGTGTTTAGGGCGCGGTGATTAAAAGAGGGAATTGTCATGAAAGTGTTGGCATCAGTTAAGCGCATTTGCCGCAACTGCAAAATCGTCAAGCGCAATGGTGTGGTGCGAGTGATCTGCAGCTCGGACCCGCGCCATAAACAGCGTCAGGGTTGACCGCATTTAACGCTATATAGTTGGGGAATTACGAATGGCTCGTATCGCAGGGGTGAACATCCCAAACCACCAGCATACCGAAATCGGTCTGACCGCTATTTACGGTGTTGGTCGTACGCGTGCTCGTCAGATTTGTGACGCAGCAGGCGTGGCGTATTCAAAGAAGGTCAAAGACCTGGATGACGCTGATCTCGAGAAGCTGCGTGAGCAAGTGGGGCTGCTCACCGTGGAAGGTGATCTTCGTCGTGAGGTAACGATGAGCATCAAGCGCCTGATGGATCTGGGGTGCTACCGAGGTGTGCGTCATCGCAAGGGCTTACCCGTCCGCGGACAGCGTACGCGCACCAATGCGCGCACGCGGAAGGGTCCGCGTAAGGCCGGCGTGTCGTTGAAGAAGTAACGTTGAAGAGACACAGGAACAGGAATGGCTAAAGCACCTAACAATGCTGCATCGCAGCGCGTGCGCAAGAAAGTCAAAAAGAACGTGGCTGAGGGTGTGGTCCACGTGCACGCGTCGTTTAATAACACGATCATTACCATTACTGACCGTCAAGGTAATGCATTGGCATGGGCGACGTCTGGTGGCCAAGGCTTTAAAGGATCGCGGAAGTCCACCCCGTTTGCAGCACAGGTTGCCGCTGAATCAGCTGGCCGGGTGGCGCTCGAGTATGGCGTCAAGAACCTCGAAGTGCGTATCAAGGGCCCGGGCCCGGGACGCGAGTCCGCTGTGCGCGCGCTGAATGCCCTCGGCATCAAGATCACGGCGATCTCGGATGTGACCCCGGTCCCGCACAATGGCTGCCGTCCGCCTAAGCGCCGCCGGATCTGAGTTCTGCTAGAATACTTGGCTGCGTTTAATTTTTATCGTTTTCACCCATAAGCCCACCGTCTGACGCCTTGGCGAGCAGACTAGCGCAGCGGATTTCTCCGCTGCGTGAGTTTTTTTAAGGAACTACCGTGGCACGTTACACAGGCCCCAAGGCCAAACTCTCGCGTCGCGAGGGAACCGACCTCTTTTTGAAGAGCGCCCGTCGCTCGCTGTCCGACAAATGCAAGCTCGACAGCAAACCCGGCCAACACGGCCGTACGTCTGGCGCCCGTACGTCGGATTACGGGAACCAGTTGCGCGAAAAGCAGAAGGTCAAGCGCATTTACGGTGTGTTGGAGCGCCAGTTCCGCCGTTATTTTGCGGCTGCTGAACGCCGCCGCGGAAACACTGGTGAGAATTTGCTGCAATTGCTGGAGTCGCGTCTCGACACCGTTGTATATCGGATGGGGTTTGGTTCCACCCGTGCCGAGGCACGCCAATTGGTTGGACACAAAGCCATTACCATCAACGGTGAGGTCGCCAACATTCCGTCGATGCAGGTCAAGGCTGGTGATGTTGTGGCGGTGCGTGAGAAAGCGCGCAAGCAAACGCGTATTCAGGAAGCTCTGTCGCTTGCCGAGCAGATCGGGTTTCCGATTTGGGTGGCGGTAGACGCGAAGAAGATGGAAGGTACCTTTAAGCAATTGCCGGAACGCAGCGATATCGCAGGTGATATCAATGAAAGCCTGATTGTCGAGTTGTACTCGCGTTAATCGAGCACAGGCGCGCCGGTTTGGCGTGCCTGGCGCTTCGTGCAGGTTGTCAGCCGTCAGCCTTATCGGTGTAACGAGCCGAGGGTATTGAAAAGGAAACCTATGCAAACCAGTTTGTTGAAACCCAAGATCATTGCGGTTGAGCCGATCGGTGAACATCACGCCAAAGTCGTGATGGAGCCCTTCGAACGCGGTTACGGCCACACCTTGGGGAACGCGTTGCGCCGCGTGCTTTTGTCTTCGATGGTCGGTTATGCGCCTACCGAGGTCACGATTGCCGGTGTGGTGCACGAATATTCCACTATCGACGGCGTGCAAGAGGACGTAGTCAATTTCCTGTTGAACCTGAAGGGTGCGGTATTCAAGCTGCACAATCGCGACGAAGTGACCGTCGCATTGCGCAAGGAAGGTGAAGGCGTAGTGCGCGCCGGCGATATCGAAGTGCCCCATGATGTCGAGATCATCAACCCTGATCATGTGATCGCTCACCTGGCAAAGGGTGGCAAGCTCGACGTTCAGATCAAGGTGGAACGCGGTCGTGGCTATGTGCCGGGGAATGTGCGCCGCTACGGTGACGACAGTGCCAAGATCATCGGGCGTATCGTGCTGGACGCTTCGTTCTCACCCGTGCAGCGTGTCAGCTACGCAGTCGAAAGCGCGCGCGTCGAACAGCGCACCGACCTGGACAAGTTGGTCATGAATATCGAAACCAACGGCGTTGTTTCGCCGGAGGAAGCGATTCGCCAATCTGCCCGGATCCTGGTCGATCAGTTGTCGGTATTCGCTGCACTGGAAGGTACCGAGGCCGCCAGCGAAGCGCCGTCGCGTGCGCCGCAAATCGATCCGATTCTGTTGCGTCCGGTCGATGATCTCGAGTTGACCGTCCGCTCGGCTAATTGCTTGAAGGCGGAAAACATTTACTACATTGGCGATCTGATCCAACGCACCGAGAACGAGTTGCTTAAAACGCCGAATCTCGGTCGGAAGTCGCTCAATGAAATCAAGGAAGTGCTCGCCTCGCGTGGCCTGACCTTGGGGATGAAGCTTGAAAATTGGCCGCCTGCAGGATTGGAAAAATAATCCTGCCGGCATCTGGCCGGGATATAGCGATATACCCGGCCAATTGATTGAAGCACTTGTACTACCGGCCCGCGCACGACACGATTTGCTGTCGAAGCGATAGAAGAGCTGGCGAAAAACTGCTGTTATACAAAGGAATCGAAAAATGCGTCACCGTCATGGTTTGCGTAAGCTCAACCGCACCAGCAGCCACCGTCTGGCAATGCTGCGTAACATGTCTAATTCTTTGATCGCCCATGAAGCGATCAAGACGACCCTGCCGAAAGCCAAAGAACTGCGCAAAGTCGTCGAGCCGCTGATCACGCTCGGCAAGAAGCCGTCGCTGGCCAATCGCCGGCTGGCGTTCAACCGTTTGCGTGACCGCGATTCGGTTGCGAAGCTGTTCGATGAACTGGGCCCGCGTTATGCGAATCGTCCAGGCGGCTACCTGCGCATCCTGAAGTTCGGGTTCCGTGTTGGCGACAATGCACCGATGGCATTGGTCGAACTGGTTGATCGCCCGGAAGTTCAGGAAGAAGCTGCCGCCGAAGAGTAAGCGCACGACTCCGAGCAGTTGCAACAAGGTCATCAAAGAGCCAGGCGAAAGCCTGGCTTTTTGCATTGAATGTTGCAAAAATCATCGACGCCCACCGTCGCGTCTGGGGCTGGTATAAAGTGAACATTCGACCGGTGCAAAGGGTCAATTGCAAACGATGGACAAGTTACTGATGGTCATGACCACCTTTCCCGACGTGGCGACGGCGCAAGCCGCCGCCGAAGGTATCATTGCGCAGCGCCTTGGCGCATGCGTCAAGCAGCTCGCGCCGTGCACGTCCACCTATCGCTGGCAGAGCAGCATCGAGTCCGAGCAGGAGGTCCCTTTGCTCATCGCCACCTGCGCACTCCGCTATCCAGCGCTCGAACAATATATCCAGACCCGGCATCCGTATCAGGTGCCTGAAATAGTGGCCTGGCCCCTTGAGCAGGCTTTGCCCGCCTACGCTGACTGGGTCGCACAGGAAACCGGAGAGACTCCCAATGTTTAGGCCGGTACGGATGCTGCCGGGCATCGCGGTGATCCTCGTCATACTGGGATGGGTGACGACGTTATCGCTTTTTTTCTCTGTTTCAGCACGTGCGGACACGGATTTTCTCCCGCCGGACGCTGCCTTTCATGCTCAACTGAGCGAAGCGGGCCCCGGCGCATTGCAGATACAGTTCACCGTTGCCCCGGGGTACTACCTCTATCGTGAGCGCTTTGCCTTTGCCACGACCACGCCAGGCGTCGTACTGGGTGCTCCAGAATATCCCAAGGGCGAGCTCAAGTACGATCCAACCTTTCAGAAAGAGCTCGAGGTCTATCATCGCTCAATGGCCGTACGCATACCCATCGAGCATGCCGCAGGACCGTTCGACCTTCAGGTCACGATGCAGGGTTGCGCCGACAAGGGGTTGTGCTACCCGCCAATGCACAAGACCTTCCATTTTGCCGGCGCGGCGCTGCAGGCCCTCGGCGCCGGCGACGCGGCTGGCGTGACAGTGGCCTCGCCGTCCCCCCCGATCGCCGGCTCCGGGTGGGCGCAGGTGCTGGCCGGCCGCGACGACTTTGGTCAAATCGAGCGATGGCTGTCCGGTGGCAGCCTATGGCTTACCTTGGCGATCTTCCTGGGCCTCGGTTTGCTGCTGACGTTTACGCCGTGTGTATTGCCCATGGTGCCGATCCTGTCGTCAATCGTTGTGGGTCAGGGGGCTCGGCGAGGAAGAGCCTTGGGCTTGTCGACCGCCTATGTTCTGGGCATGGCGTCGGTCAACACGGCAATTGGCGTGGCAGCCGGGCTGCTGGGACAAGGCCTGACCGCGGTGCTGCAAAACCCCTGGGTGCTGAGCGCGTTTGCGCTGTTGATCGCCGTGCTTGCGGGATCGATGTTTGGTTTTTATGAGCTTCAGTTGCCTGCGGCTCTGCGTAGTCGCATCGACGACATCTCGCGACGTCAGCGTGGCGGGCAGTGGGGGGGCGCTCTTATCATGGGGGTGCTGTCGGCGCTGATCGTGAGTCCGTGCGTGACCGCGCCTCTGGCGGCCGTGCTGGCATTCATTGCGAAGACGGGAGATGCGATTTTCGGCGGCGCGGCGCTGTTCGCCATGTCACTCGGCATGGGCATCCCGCTGCTGCTCGTCGGCCTTGGGGCGGGCGCCGTCCTCCCATCCAGCGGACCCTGGATGGAGAGCGTCAAACGTTTTTTTGGCGTTGTGCTGCTTGGGGTGGCGCTCTGGATTCTGCGCACTGTGCTGCCAACATGGTTGTCCATGCTGGCGTGGGCCGCATTGCTGCTGGTCAGCGCTTCCTATTTGCGCGTGTTCGATCCCTTGCCGGACGGTGCATCCGGCTGGCATCGCTTATGGAAAGGTTTTGGCGTTGGCCTTGCGGTGACGGCCGTGATATTGCTGATTGGCCTCGCTCGCGGTGCGCGTGACCCGCTGCAGCCGCTGGCGCCGGTCGCTGCCGTCGGGCTTGCCGGGGTTGCGAGCGAAAATCCGACCAGTTCCTTGCACTTTGAGCGCGTCAAAACAGTCGCCGATCTGCAGCATGCGGTCGCTTCGGCAAAGCGGCCGGTCATGTTGGATTTCTACGCCAATTGGTGTGTAAGCTGCAAAGAAATGGAGAAATTCACTTTCAGCGACCCCCGCATCCAACATCGCCTTAATCACGTTTTGCTGCTCCAGGCGGACGTTACCGCCAACGATCCAGCCGATCAGGCGTTGCTCAAGCAGTTCGGATTGTTTGGGCCGCCGGGCATTCTTTTCTTCGATGCGAGTGGACATCAAATCGCCGGTGCTCGAGTCATCGGTTACCAGGATTCAGCCAGATTTCTGCGCAGTCTCGATCAGGCATTCGGCCCGGGCAGCACAGCCTCGTCAAACCACACATAATTCGATGTGGCGTTCGATGCCCATGCGCGATCGCGGGCGCGTCATGCGATTCTCGGCCGATGGCCGAGCGAGGCTTCGGCTGGCGTGCAACGCCCGTTAGGCGCCCTGTGCCTTAAGCAGGTGTGCTGCGTCGAGGGCGAAATAGGTCAGAATCCCGTCGGCGCCCGCTCGCTTGAACGCAAGCAATGACTCCATCATGACTTTGTCATGATCCAGCCAGCCGTTCTGCGCCGCAGCCTTGAGCATTGCATACTCGCCGCTGACCTGATAGGCATAGGTTGGATAGCGGAACTCGTCCTTGACGCGGCGCACAATATCCAGATAAGGCATGCCTGGCTTCACCATCACCATATCCGCGCCTTCCTCGATGTCGAGCGCGACCTCTCGCAAAGCCTCATCGCTGTTAGCCGGATCCATCTGGTAGGTCATTTTGTTGCCTTTGCCCAGATTGGCCGCCGATCCAACGGCATCGCGAAACGGGCCGTAGAACGCCGACGCATATTTGGCGGCATAAGCCATGATGCGGGTGTGGATGTGGCCATTGTCTTCCAGCGCGACCCGAACGGCACCGATGCGGCCATCCATCATATCGGACGGCGCGACGATATCGACGCCCGCTTCGGCCTGCATCAGGGCTTGCGCCACCAGGATTTCCTTGGTTTCCTCGTTCAACACGTATCCGGCTTCATCGAGGACGCCATCCTGGCCGTGAGTGGTGTACGGGTCGAGTGCGACATCGGTGAGCACGCCCAATTCGGGGAAGTGCTGCTTCAGTGCCCGGACCGCGCGCGGAACCAGGCCATCGGGGTCTGCAGCAATACGGCCGTCCGGCGTTTTGAGAGCCGCCTCGATATTGGGGAACAGCGCCAATACCGGCACACCCAGCGTCACGCAGCGCTCCGCGGTGATCAGTAATTGATCGATCGAGAGTCGTTCCACACCGGGCATCGATCCGACCTGCTCGCGGCGGTGCTGGCCCTCCACAATAAAGACCGGATAGATCAGGTCATCCGTCGACAGGCGGCTCTCGCGCATCAACCGGCGGGAAAAATCGTCGCGGCGCATGCGACGAGGACGCAAAAGCGGATAGGAACTCATTCAGACACGCCTATGGAAAGCATGAAAAAAGGTCTCGGATTATGAGAATCCGCGACTGCAAAGATCCGACGTTCCAAGAAACTTTCGGATGCATGGTATATCATATCAAGCGGATGCTGCACGTGTGCTGCGTCCCCCGCTTCTCCTCCCTGAGCGGGTGCCTGTCGTGACTACGATAAGGCTTGTTTAATGCCGCCGTGGTAAGACACGGCGGTTTTTTTATGTGGGCAGACGCCGTGATTCGCGTCACACTATTGAGCATCGTTCGGCGCGCCCTCGGTGCTGGCGTCGACCGCACCCGCGGCCGCCCCCGACGCCACCGGCGGGTCGACTGACTGATCGCGCGAGGGAATATCGAGCCAATGCTCGAGCATTCGTTGGGCTTCCGCTATGCCGGTTCGTTTGAGCGACGAAGAGAGTTGCACCGTGAATTGGGGCGGCGCATCAGGATGATCTTCGGGCAAGCCGTCCGAGCGGCCGTACTGGCCAAACGTCTCGCGGGCCTTGCGCAAAGCCAGCGCACCTTCCTGTCGCGTCAACTTGTCCGCCTTGGTCAAAATCGCGTGAATTGGCCGCCCCGTCGGCAGGAACCATTCGATCAACTGCTCATCGAGCTCGGTAAAAGGGCGGCGCGCGTCCATCACCAGCACGAGGCCGCGCAGTTGCGGCCGCTGGCGCAGGTAATCTCCGAGCAGTGCCTGCCAGTGAGCCTTGGCCGCACCAGGCACTTGCGCGTAGCCGTAGCCGGGCAGATCGACCAAATAGCCGAAGATGTGCTCCGCTTTGGCGATCTCGAAGTAATTGATGTGTTGCGTGCGCCCCGGCGTCTTGCTTGAGAACGCCAGACGCTTCTGGTTGCACAAAGTATTGAGTGCGCTCGACTTGCCGGCGTTGGAGCGCCCGGCGAAGGCCACCTCGGGTACCGAGGTCGGCGGTAGATCGCGCAAATGATTGACGGTCGTAAAAAAACGCGCCTGATGCAATAGGGACATGATTGGGGCGAGAGAGAGAACAGCCGCCCTGGGAGAACGCGGTCTGTGGCGTAGAATGCCGTTAAAATCGGCCAATAAGTTATTGTACAATATGAAAGTTAACCTTAGCCTACCCAGACGACCGGCGGGACAGGGTATGGCGAGTGCTGCGGGGCGCGGAGACATGTTCCCGGGCGGTAATTTTCCAACGACCGATTCCTCGACAAAACAAAACAAGGTGTGCGAATGAACCGAGTGTGGAAGTTTCTGGCGATAGCACCGTTGGCACTGACACTGGCCGCCTTGGCCGGTAGCGCGTGGGGCGCAGACGCTCAGCCGCCAGCCAAACCCGATCTCAACCGAGGGCAGGCAATTGCCACTCAAGTTTGCGCGGCCTGCCACGGGGCTGACGGCAATAGCGCCGTGGGAACCTATCCGAAACTCGCAGGACAGCACGCGGCGTACCTCTACAAACAGCTCAAGGAATTCAAATCCCACGCTCGCAATAACGCGATCATGATGGGAATGGCCTCCGCGCTGTCCGACCAGGACATGCAAAATGTCGCCGCTTACTTCGCCTCGCAAAAGGAAAAGCCGGGGTTTGCGACCGACAAGAGCACCGTGCCGCTGGGCCAGAAGATTTTCCGTGGCGGCATTGCGGAGAAAGGGGTTCCCGCTTGCGCGGCCTGTCACGGACCCACGGGAGCCGGCATTCCGACCCAGTATCCTCGCTTGGGCGGCCAATGGGCCGAATACACGCAAACGCAGTTGGTGGCCTTTCGCGAAGGTACTCGCATGAACAGCGTGCCGATGCACGATATAGCCTCGCGTTTGACGACCAAGGAAATCCAGGCTGTAGCCGACTACATAGCTGGACTCCGATAATAAAAATAGTTGTGGGCCGGTCCGCCGGCCGCACTACAATTGTCTGAGCTAGGGTGGCGTGCGCGGCCAGCGCCGCCGCCTTTTTCGTTTGTGGAATCCGCATGAGCCTGAGTACCGCCGGTATCGAAGTCAAATCCTCCCATCGCGTAGTGCGCGATGGCGTCGAACTGGTCAGTTCGATGCGGTTTGCCATCAGCCTGCTCTCGATCCTGGCTGTGGCCAGCATAATCGGCACCGTGCTCAAACAGAGCGATCCGTATCCCAATTACGTCAATCAGTTCGGCCCGTTCTGGGCGGCCATTTTCCGCACGCTCGACTTCTACACGGTCTACAGCGCCTGGTGGTTCCTGCTGATCCTGGCCTTTCTGTTGATTTCGACCACGCTGTGTCTGGTGCGCAACACGCCGAAAATGCTCAGCGACATCCGAAGCTGGAAAGACCAGGTGCGCGAAGGCAGTCTCAGAGCGTTCGGCAACAAGGGCGAATTCGGCAGCACACTGCCACGCCACGAGGCAGTGGCGCGGCTCACCGAATTGGTGGGCCGTTCCCGCTATCGTTGGGTTGCCCGCGACAAAGAGGGCGCCACGCTGATTGCCGCCAAAGCGGGCGCCATCAACAAGATCGGTTACATCTTCGCGCATAGCGCCATTGTGATTATTTGCCTCGGGGGGCTGCTCGACAGCAACCTGCTGATTCGCGCGCAAATGTGGGCGCAAGGCAAATCGCTGCTCCAGGGTAACGCTGTCATCTCGCAGATCTCGGCCCAGCATCGCCTGGGCGCCGGTAACCCGGCATTCCGTGGTTATGCGTTTGTGCCGGAGGGCAGCGATACTTCGACTGCGATCCTGAATTTCCAGAATGGCTCCCTGGTCCAGGACTTGCCCTTCACGATTCATCTCAAGAAGTTCCACGTCGCTTATTACTCGACGGGCATGCCCAAGCTGTTCGCCAGCGATATCGTGGTCATCGATCCGAAAACGGGTAAGCGCATCGACGCGACGGTCGAAGTGAATCATCCGTTCAGCTACAAAGGGGTCGAGATCTATCAATCCAGCTTCCAGGATGGCGGCAGCAAGCTCCAACTGACCGGATACCCGATGGCTGGCCAGAGCGCGACGCCGTTTTCGCTGGCCGGCGAGGTGGGTGGCCAGGCGTCGTTGTCGCCCGCCGAAGCCGCCAAGACGGCCGGCGATGATGTGGAATTTACCGATTTTCGTGCCATCAACGTCGAAGACATGAGCGATGCCGGCGGCCAGCAGGACACGCGCGGTGTCGCGCGCAGCAATCTGCGCCGGGATCTCGAGCGGCAGTTGGGTGCGGGCGTCAAATTGGGTCTCAATAAAGACCTTCGCAATGTCGGCCCATCGGTCCAATACAAGATTCGTGATCGGGACGGACAGGCACGCGAATACAACAACTACATGCTGCCGGTGGCGCTCGAAGGTGGTGAGCGCGTGTTTCTCTCCGGCATGCGCGATACGCCGGACGGGCCGTTCCGGTACTTGCGCATTCCTGCCGACGACGACGGTACCGTCAAGCAATGGATGCTCCTGCGCGCCGCGCTGGCCGACCCGGCGGCGCGCGCAGCTGCCGCACGCCAATTCGCCGCAAGCGCGTTGCAGCAAAACGACTCGCCACAGTTGCAAGACCAGCTCGAACTCAGCGCCAAGCGTGCACTGGATCTGTTCGCCGGGGCAGAACCGGCCGGCAACGGCAAACCGCCGATCGGCGGTTTTCAGGCCATCGCCGATTTCGTGAGTGCCTCGGTGCCGGCCGATCAGCAGAAAAAGGCGGCCAATCTGCTGCTGCGCATGCTCGACGGCGCCATCTGGCAACTTTGGCAAGTGGCGCGCCAGCAGACTGGCCAGCCGCCCGCGACCGCCACGCCGGACCATGCACGTTTCATCCGCACGGCAATCAACGCGCTGTCCGATAACTTCTACTATGGCGCGCCCGTTTACTTGCAGCTCGACTCGTTCCAGCAGGTTCAGGCCAGCGTCTTCCAGCTGACGCGCTCGCCGGGCAAGACGGTCGTATTTACCGGTAGCTTGCTGCTGGTTCTTGGGATTTTCTCGATGTTCTACATCAGGGAACGCCGCTTATGGATCTGGGTCAAGGATATGCCGGATGGCGGTAGTAATATTCTTTTTGCGGCCTCGACCACCCGCAAGACGCTGGATTTCGAAAAAGAATTTGCCCAGTTGCGAGACAGGATTCACAAAATAGTCTCGCCCCCCCCGAGGTGACAAACATGGAACTGATACACGTCTACCCTGATGGCCCATGGCTCAAGCGCCGCTCATGGGTGGATTGGATGTTCGCCGTGGCTTTGGCCGCCGGAGCCGGTTTTGCTCTCGACCGTTACGGTGCGTACATGGGCGGCTACGAAAAAGGCATTCTGATCGCTGCGGTGCCGGTCTTTGCGGGTCTTGGATGGCACTGGCGGGCGGTACGAGCCCTGATGCTGGGCATTGCCGTGCTGGCGCTCACCGCCATCAATCTGTATCACGGGCAATTGGCCCGAGCCGAGGAAGTATTTTTGCTGAAATACTTCCTCTCCAGCCAGTCGGCGATTCTCTGGATGAGCGTGCTGTTCCTGCTGTCCACGCTGTTTTACTGGGGGGGCTTGCTGGCCCGTTCGCCGTTTGGCGCCAGCGTCGGCTCGAAGCTGTGCTGGTCCGCCGTGCTGCTCGGCTTTACAGGCATGATGGTACGGTGGTACGAGTCCTATCTGCTGGGCACCGACGTCGGCCACATCCCGATTTCCAATCTCTATGAAGTGTTCGTGCTGTTTTGCATGATCACTGCCCTGTTCTATCTTTATTACGAGCAGCGCTATGCCACGCGAGCCCTGGGGGCCTTCGTACTGCTGGTGATCAGTGCCGCAGTGGGTTTCCTGTTGTGGTACAGCATCGCGCGCGACGCCTACGCGATATTGCCGCTCGTACCGGCGTTGCAGAGCTGGTGGATGAAAATTCACGTGCCGGCCAACTTCATCGGCTATGGCACCTTCTCGCTGGCGGCGATGGTGGGGAGCGCCTATTTGCTCGTCGATCGCGAGGAAAGGCAGATCAAACTTGCCGGCGGCAAAGCCGGGAGCGGGTTCTTCGGCTCGCGCCTGCCGTCGCTGGAGTTGCTCGACGACGTGATGTACAAGTCGATCGCGGTCGGCTTTGCCTTTTTTACCATTGCGACCATCCTTGGATCGCTGTGGGCGGCGCAAGCCTGGGGCGGATACTGGAGTTGGGATCCAAAGGAGACCTGGGCGCTGATCGTCTGGCTCAATTACGCTGCGTGGCTGCACATGCGCCTGATGAAAGGCTTGCGCGGCGCCGTGGCGGCCTGGTGGGCCCTGATCGGGCTGGTTATCACGACGTTCGCCTTCCTCGGCGTCAATATGTTCCTGTCGGGGCTTCACAGCTACGGCCACCTATAAGCTCCGCAGCGCTCCGGGGCAAAAGCCGCTCGCCACCTGGCAGCGGCTTTTTTGTTATCTTATGAGCGTGACATTGCAAGGAGCGACGGATGCGGATCGACTGTCGCACAAACGGAGATATTCGCCATGAAACCCGACGCATCGACGAGAGCCGCCTTGTATGGCAACGACATTCCAGCGAGCGAGATTACGCCGCGCGAGGTCTTCGAGGCTCGCCGGAATTTCCTGCGATTATCGATGCTGAGCGCGACCGGTGCCGCCCTGGCAGCCGGGCACGCACGACTTGCCGGCGCATCGACCAATGGCGCCGGCGGGCCGTCGTTGCATGCGGCGCCCAACCGCGCCTACGTCGTGCCCGACAAGCTGACGCCACTCAAGGATGTCACTGGCTACAATAACTTTTATGAGTTCGGCACGAGCAAGAGCGATCCGGCCGAGTACGCGGGATCGCTGAAAACCCGGCCGTGGCAGATCATCGTCGACGGAGAGATCAAGCGTCCCAAGACATTTGACATCGACACCCTGATGAAACTGATGCCGCTCGAAGAGCGGGTGTATCGGCACCGTTGCGTCGAGGCCTGGTCGATGGTGATCCCCTGGATCGGCTACTCGCTGGCCGGTTTGATCAGGCAGGTCGAGCCGACCGGAAACGCCAAATTCGTGCAGTTCACGACCTTGGCCGATCCCAAAGAGATGCGCGGATTGTCCTACCCTGTATTGGCTTGGCCGTACGTCGAGGGCTTGCGCATGGACGAGGCCATGCATCCGCTCACATTGCTGACTTTCGGCTTGTACGGCGAGGTGCTGCCCAATCAGAACGGTGCGCCGGTGCGCGTCGTGGTGCCATGGAAATATGGCTTCAAGAGTGCCAAGTCGCTGGTCAAGATCAGCTTTGTCGAAAAAATGCCGCTGACGAGCTGGAACCGCGCGGCGCCTGACGAATACGGGTTCTACGCCAACGTCAACCCGCACGTCGACCACCCCCGCTGGAGCCAGGCCACCGAGCGACGGATCGGCGATGGTTTCTTTGCGCCCAAGCGCAAGACGCTCATGTTCAACGGGTACGAACAAGTCGCATCGTTGTACGCGGGTATGGACTTGCGCACCTATTTTTAGGTGGGGAATGATGCCAACAGTCTGCGTGCGGCGCCGTAACTCCGTGGCGCGTCCTGCCGGCACGGGGCGTTTGCGCGGTAGCGCAGCTGCGCTACCGCGCTACCTCAAATGGCTCAAAGCGCTGGTCTTTTTGACGGCGCTCATACCGCTGGGACGCCTGGCCGTGCTGGGCATGCTCGACCGGCTCAGCGCCAATCCGATCGAGTTCATCACGCGCTCCACAGGATTATGGACGCTGGTATTCCTCTGCATCACTTTGGCGGTAACGCCCGTGCGGCGTCTGAGTGGCTGGAGCGATGTGGCCAGAATGCGGCGCATGCTGGGCCTATTCGCTTTCTTTTACGGCACGCTGCACTTTCTCACCTACGTGTGGTTCGATCAGTGGTTCGACGTGGGGGCAATGGTGCATGACATCATCAGGCGACCCTTCATTACGGTTGGCTTTGCTGCCTTCGTTTTGATGATCCCGCTCGCGGCGACCTCCCCCCTTGCGATGATGCGGCGGTTGGGGCGGCGCTGGCAAACGCTGCATCGGATGATCTATCCGATCGCCGTGCTGGCGGTGCTGCACTTCTGGTGGATGCGGGCTGGCAAACACAATTTCGAGGCGCCGGCAATTTACGGCGGCATCATTGTCATGTTGCTCAGCCTGCGTTTGTGGTGGCGTCTGATGCGTGCCCGGCAAGCCGTCAACCGGCGAGAAGATGGTTTCTGACGGTTTGGCGGCGGCGAGTCAAGCGTCCTTGGGCAGCACGCTCTCGCCAGCAAACAGCGATTCGATGGTTTCGCGAGCCCGCACCAGATACGCATTGGCGCCGTCCACCATCACTTCGGCCGCGCGCGGGCGGGTATTGTAGTTCGAGCTCATTGCGAAGCCATAAGCCCCCGCCGAGCGGATCGCGAGCAGATCACCCTGGGCTACGCGCAGAACACGGTCGCGCCCAAGCCAATCGCCGCTTTCACACACCGGACCGACGATGTCGCAGTTGAGCGCCGGCGCGCTGCTGTCCTGCTTGACCGGCACGATATCGTGGTAAGCCTCATACATGGCCGGCCGCGCCAAGTCGTTCATCGCCGCGTCCACGATGGCAAAGTTCTTCGCTTCGCCCGGCTTGACGTATTCGACCCGCGTTACAAGCACGCCGGCATTACCGACCAGCGAGCGACCCGGTTCGAACAGGACCGTGCGGTGCGCGTGGCCGCGCCGCGCCACATGATCGAGCAGCGCAGTCGCAAAAGTGCCGATCGCGGGCGGCGCCTCGTCCGCATAGCGGATTCCCAAGCCGCCGCCGACGTCGAGGTGGTGGATGGAAATACCTTCGCGCTCGAGTTGTTCGACCAGTTCCAGCACCTTGTCCAGGGCGTCCAGATAGGGAGCGATCTCGGTAATCTGCGAGCCGATGTGGCAGTCGATGCCGACGACCTCCAGATGCGGCAAGGTCGCGGCGTCGCGATAGGTGCTCAGCGCCTCATCGAACGCCACACCGAATTTGTTGCTGCGCAGCCCCGTTGAAATATACGGGTGGGTCTTGGCATCCACGTCAGGGTTCACGCGAATCGACACGCGCGCCCGTTGGCCGACTTGCCCGGCTACCTCGTTGAGCCGAATGAGCTCGGGCCGCGACTCGACATTGAAGCACATCACGTCCTGGGCCAGCGCAAAGCGCATTTCGTCCTCGCTCTTGCCCACGCCCGAGAAAACCACGCGGCGCGGGTCGCCGCCCGCAGCGATGACGCGTTGCAGCTCGCCGGCCGAGACGATGTCGAAACCGGCTCCAAGCTTGGCGAACACGTTGAGCACCGCAAGATTTGAATTGGCCTTGGCGGCATAATGCACGGCAGCATTGCGGCCGACGCAGGCGCGCGCATAGGCCTCGAACGCTGCTTGCAGGGCGGCGCGGGAATAGACATAAAGCGGTGTGCCGAAACGCTCGGCCAGCTCCGACAGCGAAACGTCTTCCGCGAAAAGCGTTTGGTCGCGGTAAGCGAAAAAGGAAGCGGTCATGATGTTTTACTTGGATTGCGCCGAACTCGCCGGCACGGGTGGAATCATCGATGGCGGCGCGCTGGCCGGCGGCATCGTGTCGGGCTGGATTGGGGTGGCTGGCGGCACGGGTACCGGCGGCACGCTGGGCAAGTAAAGCGGCCCCGTTTGGCCGCAACCGGCAAGGCCGCCAACGAGGACGATCGGCGCTACAATCGCGCAGATTCGGGTAAGCGCTGTCATGGTGTGGAACCGCGCCAGGCGGTATCAATGAGGGATGTCGATGTCAACCTTGGAGTTTAGCATGACGGAAAGTGAATTCCTGGCCGTGGCCGAACGCGTGCTGGACCAGCTCGAAGCGGCTGCGGAGCGGTCCGACGCCGATATCGAATGCGAACGCAGCGGCAATGTGCTTGCGCTCGAATTCGAGGATCGCAGCAAAATCATTGTGAATCTGCAAACACCGATGCAGGAGATCTGGGTCGCTGCGCGCTCCGGCGGGTACCACTTCAGGCTCGTTGGCCAGGCGTGGCGTGACACCCGCGACGACACCGAGCTGTTTGCCGCGCTATCGCGTTATGCGACGCAACAGGCTGGCGAGGCCGTGAGCTTTTCTCCGTCGGCGTGAATCGGCATGGCGCCATGCTGCGCGCTCTGGCGCGCAAACGCCCCGACTCACGGATTTTTGAATAGGTCGATGATGCGCTGGCGCTCCTGTGTTTCCGATGGCGCCGTGGCCGGCTCGTCGCGGCCATCCCCGTTATTCATTCCTACCGCGGTAACGGTTTTTCCCGGTGGATATTCATCCAGGTAGTAATCGCCGTTGGCCATGATGACGTCAGCCGGCATGGGCTGTGTCTGCTCCGGTATGCCCCGCAAGGCCTTCGCCATATAATCGACCCAGATCGGTAACGCCAACCCGCCACCCGTTTCACGGTCGC
Source organism: Burkholderiales bacterium (assembly GCA_018971155.1). Taxonomy (GTDB): domain Bacteria; phylum Pseudomonadota; class Gammaproteobacteria; order Burkholderiales; family Burkholderiaceae; genus Pandoraea. The sequence continues at coordinate 4,834 of JAGXBI010000004.1, read as the reverse complement.
CTAGATTGCGCGGCTGATCAAAGCCGATCCACGCAATACCGACCAGATGCGCCTGATAGCCGGCAAACCATGCGTCGTGCGAGTCGTTCGTGGTGCCGGTCTTCCCGGCCAGGTCGTCGCGCTTGAGGACATTGGTCTTTGCCGCGGTACCGCGCGTCGCTACGTCATGCAGCATGCTGTTCATGATGAAGGCGTTGCCGGCCGAGATCACGCGATGTGACTGTTCGCCAGCCTGCACCGGCTGTTCCGCCATCAGCAGGTGCCCACGCGAATCGGTGATGCGGGCCACGATAAATGGATTGATTCGAAAACCGCCATTCGCGAATACCGCGTAAGCCGTGGCCATTTGCAGTGGCGTGACGGCACCCGCGCCCAGCGCCATGGGGAGATAGGCAGGGTGTTTGTCGGCGTCGAAGCCGAAGCGCGTGATGAACTGTTGCGCATAGGTCGGCGTAATGCTCTGCAAAATCCGGATCGATACCAGATTGCGCGATTTCATGAGCGCGGTTCGCATCGTCATCGGACCATGGAAACCTCCGCCATAATTCCTGGGCTCCCATGGCTGGCCGCCCGTTTGTGCCGCGCTGAAATAAAGCGGCGCATCATTGATGATGGTGGTCGGCGCAAAGCCTTTTTCCAGCGCTGCCGAATAGATGAAGGGCTTGAAGCTGGAGCCGGGCTGTCGCCAGGCTTGCGTGACGTGGTTGAATTTATTGCGATTGAAATCGAAACCGCCGACCAGCGAGCGGATGGCGCCGTTGCGCGGATCAAGCGAGACAAATGCGGCCTCGATTTCCGGCATTTGCGTGATCTGCCACTCCTGCTTTGCGTCCTGCATGACGCGAATCACCGAACCCGGGCGGATGCGTTGCTTGGGCTGCGCGCTCGGGCTCAGGCCCGCCGCGGCAAAGCGCAGGCCGGCCCCGGTAACCGAGATTTCATCGCCGCTGAGCAAAGCGGCCGTCACTTTTTGCGCTGTGGCGGACAGTACCACGGCAGCGATGAGCTTGCCGCTGTCGGGGTGCTCCGCCAGCGTATCGTCGATCAATTGCTGCCGTGCGTCGGTGTCGCGGGGGAGATCGATATTGGCCTCCGGCCCACGATAGCCGTGGCGGCGCTCGTAGTTCATCACCCCCGCGCGCACCGCGTTGTAGGCCGCTTCCTGGTCGGCCGAGGTAATCGTCGTATAGACGTTGAAGCCGCGCGTATAAATCTCGTCCTTATACTGCGCATACAACAATCGACGCACCATCTCGGCGACATACCCTGCGTGCACGCTGAACTCGTTGCCAATGGCGCGCACCTTGATCGGCTCGGCGATCGCATCGTCATACTGTGTCTGCGTGATGTAGCGCAGGTTGAGCATGCGCCTGAGGATGTATTCCTGGCGTATCTTGGCGCGCTTGAAATTGACGATCGGATTGTACGCCGAGGGCGCTTTGGGCAGACCCGCGAGCATCGCGGCTTCGGCAAGCGTGAGGTCCTTGAGATCCTTGCCAAAATACACACGAGCCGCGCTGGCGAAACCGTAGGCACGCTCGCCAAGATAAATCTGATTCATGTACAACTCGAGAATCTGATCCTTGGTCAAGCGCGATTCAATTTTGTAGGCGAGTAGCGCCTCGTAGATTTTTCGCGTGTAGGTTTTTTGGCTCGACAGGAAAAAATTCCGCGCCACCTGCATCGTGATCGTACTGGCGCCCTGGGAGGATCCGCCCTTGATCAGGTTGGCGACGCCGGCACGCAAGATCCCGATGTAATCGACACCGCCATGCTGGTAAAAGCGATCGTCCTCGATCGCCAGCACGGCCTGTTTCATCACGGCGGGAATGTCTTGCAGGCGAACCAGATTGCGGCGCTCCTCGCCGAACTCGCCGATCAGCACGTCGTCGGCGGTGTAGATGCGCAGCGGGATCTTGGGATGGTAGTCGACGACGCTGTCCAGCGACGGCAGATGCGGTGCCATGACCACCAGCGCGTATGCCGCCAGTAGCGACCCGATCAGCGCCAGGGCGGCGATCAGGCCGCCAAACCACAGCGCGACGGAAACCGGCAGCGAGCGTGTTTTACGAGGGGCGCGGTGGGCGCGTCGCTTGCCTGAAGGGTTGTGGTTTGCCATATGAAAAGCGAACTAAGCAGTGCTGAGATTATAGCCTCCGCCATTTGCGCTCTTGTCCGATGGGCGGGGGTTTCAGAGTGGGACTATTTTCCGGCATATGCCATTTCCTTAGGATTCATCGAATCATCGGCGGGCCATGCGTTGGCACATCACGCCGCTCGGAGTTAGCTGACTTGTCATTCGCTTCGTTTTCCATTTCCGCGGCTCACCGTTCGGCGCGGCCGCGCGAGTTGCTCGGCATCGACATCGGTGACGCCGTGGTGCGACTGGTGGCGCTCGCGCGCAATGGTGGCGAATTCTCGTTGCAGCACGTCGGCGAGATCGCACTGCCGGAGGGCGCGATGGCTGGTGGGCGGGCGGTTCAATTCGATGCGGTCGTCGCGGCATTGCAGCAATGGGCGGAGCCACGGACGTGGCCGCCCGTGGTGTTGGCAATGCCGGAACATCAATTGATGCGGCAGCGGATGCCGGCGACCTGGCACCTGGCCGAGCCCGCGATCGAGGCCCGCGCGGCCCGTCTGCTCGGCGGCGACGCGATGTCCGTGCGGTACGACGTGGTGAGTTCCAGTATGCGCCTGCATGGCAAGCGTGATGGGCGGCTGCTGATCGCCGCGCTCGACGATTGTGTCGACGAACGTGCGGCCGTCGCGGAAGCCGCGAGCCTGAAACCACACGCGATCGACGCCGAGCGTCTGGCGGTTCAGCGTGCCTTCGGCCACGCGCAGTCCGCCACAGGCGAGCCCGCAGGCACCTCGGGTGGCCTGTTGGTCGTGGATGGCAGCGGCGCCTATCTCTCGGTGTTTAGCGGACCCCGTCTGGTTGCAGAGCAGATTTTGCCGTTTGAAGATGTCGTCGTGAATCCCGTCGATGGCGACAACACGACACGTTGGCTTGCTGCAGGCGAGAGCGTGACTCAGGTCTTGATGCAGCTCCCGGCAACTGTCAGCACGCTTTGGCTGGCAGGCGAAGGCTCGGGGCAAGCCAGCCTGGATCAGGCGATCGAGCAAGTCACGCAGTTGCCAACCAGGAGCTTCGATCCCTTTGCGAATTTGTCGTCGGCGAAAGGCGTCGCCTTGCCCCCGGTGACGCAACGCTCCGCTTACGCCGCGGCCTGCGGCCTGGCGATGCACGGCATTGTTTCATGACGTCGGCCAATCTGCTGCCGTCGCGGGCGCAACGACGATCGATGCGCAGCGCTCGCCTGCAGCGCGTATTGCTGATTTCCGCAGTGAGCGGCCTGGCCATCTCGGCGCTCGCCTGGGCCGTGCTCGAGCGGCGCATTGTCCGGCAGGATCTGCGTAACGATTTCGTCAGAGGAGCCCTGGCCGAGTTGCAGCCGTCATTGCGGGAGCGTCTTCAAATGGAAAAAGCCATCGAACAATATGAACAACAGGTGAGCCGGCTGCAGCGCTTGGCGGGGCAGCGGCCGCCTTGGGGGAGCATCTTTGCCGATTTGGCGAAGTCCACGCCGCCGACCATGCATCTTCAGGAGATACGGTATCAAGCGGGGCAACTGAGCCTATCCGGACGCGCGCATACGCAGGCCGTGATTTTGCAATACCAGCGGCGACTTGGCGGCGTGCCCTGGGCGGCCGAGACGTCGCTCGTCGAAACCAAGGCCTTGGTCGGCGCGACTGGCGAGTCCCGCTTCGCATTTGAAATTCATATTCTCGTGAAGCCGCCCGCACCAGATCGCACCGCCGGCGAAACAAGCCTTGTGTTGTCTCGCAAAGTCCTGCCGGCGAGCGACGGCAGCGCGGATCGATCGTCTTGGTCATGAGAGCGCTACCTTTGCATGCCGCGCGTCGAATGCGATCTCTGATGGCCATCGCACGCATGGCGCCAAGCGACTGGCCGACGCTTGCCCACTATGGGCTTGGACTTGCCGTTAGTTTCACGACAGGTTTGCTGGCGTGGTGGTTGGTAGCCGAGTCGCGGCGCGAGTTGCTTACCGCATACGAGCAGCAGGAGGTGGCACTCAAGGCGACATATCGTCAACAGGCCACGCACGTGGCGGGGCTGGGGGCATGGCGCGATCGGCATGCTGCGATGACTGTCAGGAACAGCGCATTGCGCGATCGCTTGCCTGGCCACGCCGATAGCGAGCGATTGCTCGAGACGCTGCATCGACTTGGGCAGGCGCACCGCATGCAACTTGAGTCGATTCGACCAAGCAAGCCCGAAACGAAGAACCAACTGATCGTTGTGCCGTTCGAGATTCACGCCGCTGGCCGATATCATGACATCGCGGGTTTTCTCGCCGAGCTGGCTAGTTTGCCGCGCGTTGTCGCTTTCAGCGCAGTGCAGGTCTTTGCATCGCCCCGGCACGAGGCCGCCGGTCATCTGCCGCCCGAGCTACGCCTTACTCTCTCGGCGCAGGCCTATGCGGACCCCGCATCGTCGCCGGGCCCAGTTGCCGAGGTACCGAGATGATGCGGCAATGCCGGGGCGGATATCGCCTGTCGCGGTGTGTCGTATTGCTTGGCGTGGCGGTGTGCGGGTGTCGCGCGGAACCCCTGGCTGGCTTGCGGGAGTGGCACGAGGAAGCCAGCCAGGCAGCGGCGCAAAGTCCGCAGCACGCACTACCGGCGCTGGCCGAGTTGCCGGCGATCGCCGAGCCGGGGCAGCTCGGCGGTGAGCTGCCGGATCCGTTTTTCGTTGGACGGGGAACGCCTCCCCGGACCGCGCCGGCGCCGGCTGCTCGCCAGACGGCGC